>NZ_JATABG010000424.1:0-2726 GCF_036533755.1 Vibrio sp. M260118
AGGTCATGTTGTTTTAGGTCAATTTCCCTTCAGCGCCAATGAAATAACCTTTCCTTTCGTGGAGAGTGAAGACAAATTAACTGATCTGCTCAAGGAAATTGAAACTTCATACCAGACCAACAGCATAAAACCCTTAGTGTTTTTCTCGATGGTGATACCTGAACTGCGTCAAAAGCTAGTTGAATCAAATGCTTATTGTTATGACGTGCTAGAAAGTATGGTGCAAAAAGTTCAAGATGATATCCAGATGCAACCTAAGCCAAAATTGCAGCGTTCACGTAGTGTTGGTAAAGATTCTGATACGTATTTTGATCGTATCGCCGCGATTGAGTACACCTTAGCGCATGATGATGGTATTACGTTGAAAGGCCTTGATGATGCGGACATTATTTTGCTCGGTGTGTCTCGAAGTGGTAAAACGCCAACCAGTTTATATATGGCGATGCAATTTGGCTTACGAGTGGTGAACTACCCATTTATCGACGACGATTTGGCTCGTATGAGGTTACTGCCAGAGTTTGAAGTTCATCGGCATAAGCTGTTTGGCTTAACTATCGACCCTGAACGTCTAAAAGAAATTAGAGAAAATCGATTGGCAGGTAGTGATTACGCCAGCGATGAGCAGTGTTTGCATGAGTTGAGAACGGTAGAGTCCTTATTCCGCCGTGAAGCCATTCCCTACATTAATACTTCTTCACTGTCGGTAGAAGAGATATCAACAAGAGTTTTAGAGCGCAGCGGATTGAGAAGACGATTACTTTAGCGAGTGTTTCGCCTCTTCTTGCTCAGAAAGTGTAGTGGCGAATCAGAAACTATGGTCGAGGACTATGCCGCAGGATGAATGAGTGGAAAATCGAGGGTAGGGTGGGGTGCGACGATGGAGTCGTACCCGTAAACCCGTTTAATCATGTCGGGCTTCAGTGCTTTCCATGGTGACTCATCACAAACCAACTTGCCATCATGAAGAACAATTAAACGATCTGAGTATTGCGCAGCCAAGTTTAAATCATGTAGAACGACCACTACGGCGGTATTGTGTTCGTCAGCCAGTTTGCGTGCAATTTTCAATGTATTGTGCTGGTGGGCAAGATCAAGAGCTGATGTCGGTTCATCGAGCATCAAGATCCTGCTCTCGCCCGACTGATCCAGTTGGACTAAAACCCGCGCTAAATGGAGGCGCTGTTTTTCCCCGCCGGATAATGATGGGTATAGGCGTTGACTTAAATGCGTGACATCCGTCATTTGCATATATTTCTTTGCTACTCTTTTTGCCGCATTATTAGGAAGGTTTAATGGAATAGCGCCCAGTTCTACCACCTCTTGGGCAAGAAACGGAAAACTCAATGTACTGTGTTGTGGCAGCATTGCTAGATGCTTGGCTAAGTTAGCAGGGTGCCACTGGCAGCGCGGCTCTCCAAAGTAACTGATATCATTATGTGAAGGTATCTCACCGCACAGCAGTTTGAGTAGTGTACTTTTACCTGCACCATTAGGACCCAACAATGTGGTTACTTCGCCGGATCGAATATCGATACTGATATCATCCAGAACCTTGCGTGAACCGAACGACATGGAAATATGCTTACCTGATAATACAACCTGACTCATCAGAGAATTTTTCCTTTTTGTTTGAACAGTAGGTAGATGAAAAACGGTGCGCCAATCAGGGCGGTGACAATACCCACTGGCAGTTCAGCAGGTGCAACAGCAACGCGAGAGAACATGTCAGCGAACGTGAGAAGCAGGGCGCCCATCAGCGCGGATATTGGCAGTAAGGTGCGGTGATCCGGGCCAGACAACATTCTCCCTAGATGTGGGATTACCAAACCAATAAAGCCAATCATGCCTGAAACACTCACTGTGATGCCGACGCCAACAGCAGTAAGTAAGATCAACTGACGCTTTAAACGTTGAACGGGAATGCCTAGGTGGTTTGCTTCCGCTTCGCCAAGCAGCAGAGCGTTAAGAGACATGGCCTTGCGCACGAATATGACCATCAATATTGCTAGTGTAACAGCGCATAGCGTAATGCTCGTCCAGTTTGCTCCTGCCAATGAGCCCATAGACCAGAGCGATAGATCACGCAGCATTTGGTCATCAGCTTTAAAATTCATGTAGCCGATCCCTGCCCCTGATAATGCGCTAATCGCCACGCCGGCAAGAAGCATAATGGTGACGGAAGTGCCCATTTTGCTGGTACCAAGTTTGTAGACCAGAACGGTAGTTAGCGCGCCACCAAGAAAGGCAAACGCCGGAACGGCAGCTAAGTTCATAAACTGAGGGTATTGCTCACTGAGGTCGGCAAACAGCACGATGGCTGATGCAGCGCCAAGCGAAGCACCAGCTGAGACACCAATAATACCGGGTTCAGCAAGGGGGTTGCGAAACAAACCTTGCATTACCGTGCCACAGATTGCCAGTATTGCGCCTACCAGCATACACAAGATGGTGCGTGGGAAACGTATTTCGTGAATGACCAAATTGATATGTGGCGCAAGTTGCTCCGAGCGGAACATCAAGCTTTGGACACTGTCCAAGAAACCAATATTCATTGGGCCTACGGTGACAGAACTGATCGCAGTAACAACCAAGGCAACACCAAATACAGCAACAGCAGCGCTAAGAGGCAGGCGGCGTAAAAACATAGTGGTTACTCGTTACTTTAGTAGATGGCTTAAGCGTTCGGCTTCAGACAGGCTTTTTAGCCCAAGTCCGCCAACTAGGGC
>NZ_JATABG010000425.1:0-2693 GCF_036533755.1 Vibrio sp. M260118
CCTCTTTGAGTAGCTTATCCCCATGCAGATGTCCCATCGAATCGTTGATCACTTTAAATCGGTCAAGGTCGATAAAAAGAATTGAGAAGCCTGTCGATGTACCTTGTTCTAGTTGCTTTAGTTGTTTTTCGACCTCATCACTTAGTGCTGCCCTATTGCTTAAACCGGTCAAACTATCTCTGACGGCTTGGATTGCTAGGGTACGGGTTTTCTCTTCGATTAGCCTATCTGAAACTTTTAGTCGGCTGGCGTAAAAATTGCCAGCAACAGTAATTGAGCTAGTCAGCAATAGGATAAGAAGTACGGCAGCGGGACCATAGAGGGTAGTACCGTCATTACTGTCCATTTTTGACATCGATAATGTCCACTCATTATTGAACAATGGGACAGGAAATGTATGGGAGAGTGAGACAAGTCTTGTTCCTATGCCGCCTTCTTTTAGGGTGGTGTTTAGATGAGATTCAAATGCGAGGATTTGATACGGTTGGATGTTGACTGTAATTTCCGTTGTCGCTGAATTTGTTTGCCGTTGCCAGATCTCTCCCAGTAGTTCATGAAATAGCACTTTAGCGACGATCACACCCTGCAACATACCTTGGTTAGAATATTGTGGCAGAACGAGGTAGGCCGTTAACTGTTGTTCTTCTATAAAGTTTACCACCCCGATGCGGTTTGTTGTTATGGCTCGTGAAATAGCGCTGACCAGTTGCTTGTCGCTCTCAAGTCGAAACCCTATCTCGTCACTTGCTTCGAACAAAGAGGAGACGGAGAGTATGGGAAGCGTTTGATTGGTTAGAAACCAAGCGTCTGTTTTGTCCTCTGATAAAGGCGGTGTAACTTGATACCCTAAAAAGCCTTGTTGCTGAGCAAGTTTTTCGAATTGAGTCACTTTGTCTTTCGACACAACAGGTGCCCAAACAATAGATTGAACGCCGGTCAGTTGCGTCGCTTGTTGAGAAAAGTAATCTTCAAACTGTTGTGGGCTAGGTTGATTGCCGTTCGATATGAAAGCCCGCGTTGAATAAAGAAGCCCTTTTATTGAGTTTAGAGATTGATTAAGGGTTTGAATTTGGTTATTGAGTTGTGCCGTTAGCTGGCTGTTGAGCTTTTGGGTCTCGTAATAGTAAACCGTATAGTAGCTCCCTGCCGCAAGGGCAGAACCAATAAACCAAATAAGGGCATTGCATTTAATAGATAGAGCGAGTTTCAAAGTAGATATAGTGGTGATGAGTGACACATGGACAAATGGTAACGATTATTGGTATTAATGCAAATGATAATTGATATCAAATAAGTAAAAGGGCAAAAGTTGGCTGCTACAGAGAGGGCCGGTGCTTATGGAGAGGCCTGATTGGGTTTTGCACTTTCTATTGCTAGCCGCTCCCGCTCATATCGAGATTCCAATACTTTAAGTTTGTTGAGCAATGCTTCAATGTCTGCCTTTAATGCCCGATTAAGTTGCGAATAGTTTGTACTGGCAATAACGTTAGTTTGGTTGCCAGTGCGCTGGCAGTGTTTGCTTAAGTCGAGCCAATGGGATTGTTGTGTTTCAGCTTTAGCTAGCATGGGTTCAAGCAATACTCTTTCTTCTTTGATCCGCTTTACTACTTCCTGTGAAGCGTCTGCTTGAGATTGAATTTGTTCTTGAAAGCGGTTGTTTCTGCTCTGCCATAGGGCTTGCAGTTCATCTTGAGTAAATTGCTGATATAAAAAAGGTTGGGCTTGGTGAATTTGTAAGAATTCGTTGAAACGTGTAGCGTGATGGTTGTACACCTGTTCTAAATCGTGCTGAAGTTTGAGGACGCGATTCCAAGATTTTTCATCACAATGCGCACTATTTACTTGCCAAGGTAAAGTGATCAGCAATGATGCCGCTATAGTTATATGAATACTGTGCCATTTCATTGTTATGCTAGTGGAGTTTGCAACTTTTTAAGTATAGGAAAAGAATCAAGACGATATGAAAAAAGTCATCATGCTTCTCCTTCTGTTGGTCGGGATCGGCTGTGCAGCGGGTGGTTACTACATCTTCTACTACAAACCTCAACAGGATGCGCTTGAAGTGGATCAGGTTGAAGAGGAGAAGCCGATGGAGCCGCTTCAATTGGTCGAGGAAGAGGAAGAAGTGCCACCTCCGCCGCCAGTGACTGATTATTACGTTAGCCCAACTAAGCTAGGCGTTCGTGAAGCACCAGACTCTTCAGCGTTCATTGAAAGCGTGGTTTACCGTGGCGATAAGTTGCATATCCTCGAAAAGCGTGATGGCTGGGGTAGGATCTCTCCTTACTACGTTTATGAAGAGGGGGGGCCTCAAGTGGCAGAATGGGTGCCTATGGAGGCTCTGCTCGAGGTGGCGCCGACGATTACTAAAGAAGAACGTATCGAAACGGTGACCGCCTATATCGAAGAGTCGGATGATTTTAAGCAACACTTTGAGATGTTTATTAAAACCACTGATGAGTTGCTGAAAGATGGGACGTGTACGCCAGAAGACTTTGAAGAAACGCAAGGGTGGATACGTTCGGTCACTTTTGAAGAGATTGATGCTTATTTCGTTTATTGCGGTGGTTTAAAGCAGGCTAACAAGATCTACCTTGATGTGCAGACAGGTAAGATTTTTTATCGCTAGTATGTCTTATTCCAGTATTGGAATATTAGCTTTTAGATCATTTTAGTTGTCCGCTTAACAGCAA
>NZ_JATABG010000426.1:0-2693 GCF_036533755.1 Vibrio sp. M260118
ACATTGAGAAACGGAACCAAGGTCTACATTTTATACCCTAATTTTGTACATGGTTAAACTTTCAACAACCCCAATACTTATTGGCGATACATGTCATATTTAACACGCAAACAACAAGTTAGTTGCAGTTAAAATTAGTCTTAATGTTCGAAGAGTGTTATTTTATTGGCGCCAACAATGATTCATTCTCATTTTTGAGTCAGATAAATTGATTAATATCCTCACCTACCAGCACTTCCAGGAGAGTTAGAGTGAATAGGAATAAGTTGAAAGTACTAAGTTGCATGATCGCACTTAGCTTTCCCGCACATAGCCAGACATTAGAACAAGCAGTCGCTTTTACTATTACGACCAACCCAGAGATAAAAGCGTCATACAATGAATTTAGAAGTAAGTTCTTCGATGCCGAAGCATCTAGCGGTGCGTATATGCCTAAGTTGGATCTTGATGCCGGAATTGGTTATGAAGCTGTAGACTTAGCGTCAGGTACAGAAGATGAACTAACTCGTAAAGAAGCGACACTCACTCTAACTCAACTTCTATGGGATGGTTCTGCGACACTAAACGATATGGATCGCACAGCAGCAGATGCAGAATCAGTTCGTTATCAATTAATCTCTGATGCGCAAGATATTGCACTGCAAGTTACTCAAATTTATCTTGATGCAACAAAGGCTTATGAGATTCTTGCGCTTTCAGAAAGCAACCTTGCTGTGCACAAAGATATATACTCAGATATTAAAAAGCGTGTCGATTCGGGTATTGGATCTACGGCTGACCTATCACAAGTTGAAGCCCGTTTAGCAAAGGCTCACGGGAACCTGCTTGCCGCTCAAAATAATCTTTTCGATGCACACACGCAGTTCAAAAGAATTGTCGGTCAATCCCCGGAAGGGCTTGTCTTCCCACGAGCAGACCAAACTGCGATTCCTTACACTGTAGATGAAGCTTTAGAAACCGCGTTCAACGAGCACCCAGTAGTTAAAATCGCTCTAGCGGACGTTGACTCAGCGCGTTTCCAGTACGACCAAACTAAAGGGGTTAATTACCCAACATTCTCTATTGAAGCGAACCAAACTTGGCGCGATGACGCAGGTGGAATCGAAGGTGGTAGTGATGAATTTTCTGCCATGCTGCGACTGCGTTACAACCTATACAACGGTGGTTCTGATGCCGACCGCACTGAAAGCGCCGCCTATCAGTTAAACAAAGCGAAAGATTTCCGCGATCGCACCTATCGCAGTGTTGAAGAAGGCTTGCGCCTGTCTTGGAGTGCATTGGATCTCACCGTACAGCAGAAAGACTTTTTAGCAGACCACGTAGACTCGGCATCAGAGACGGTTATTGCTTACGAGAAACAGTATCGATTAGGCAAACGAACACTTCTCGATCTGTTAAACACAGAAAACGAGCTTTTTGAAGCGCGCAAAGGCTATTTGGACGCGAAATACGATGAACAATACGCCAAATACCGTGTGATGAATGCAACTGGAAACCTGCTAGCAGCCTTGCGTGTCGCTACACCTCAAGAGTGGAACGAGAAGGTAGAATACTAATATGAATAAATCATTACTAACGATGCTTGTCACCGCGACCCTATTTGTAGCGCCACTTAATGCTGAAGATAGCTATGACTACATCTCGACTCCAGAGCCTAGTCAAGTAGATGATCTTTTAGACGACGACAATGACGGTGTTATCAACGCTCGTGACTTATGTCCGCAAACGCCTCAGAAAGCAGATATAGACAACGAAGGTTGTGGTACCTACATCAAAACTGAAGAAGAGCTGAGCTTACACATTTTGTTCGCCAACGATTCAGATGAGATTCAGCCTGTTTTTCTGACACAGATTCGTGAAATGGCGGAGTTCTTAAAAACTTACCCTTCAGCATCTATCGAACTACAAGGATTTGCCAGCAAGGTAGGCAACGAAGATTACAATCTAGCACTGTCTGAACGTCGTGCTAATTCAGTAAAAGATGCTCTACTTTCTTACGGCACTGAGTCCGAACGTGTCCAAGTAGTCGGCTTCGGTGACAACAACCTCAGCGAACTTGGCGATGACCAGGTTAGTCACGCCAAAAACCGCAAAGTTGTGGCTACAGTTGTCGGCCACAAAGGTAACGTAAAAGAAGAGTGGACTATCTTCACCAAGATCGGAAAATAGCCCGTTGAACCAGAAAAAGGGAGCGTGGCTCCCTTTTTTATTTGGCTTTTAACTAGACAATGTTAACCTAGCAGCGAATCCACCTACGAGATGAAACCAATGAGCAAATTATCTTCTGATATTCAAACAAACCTAGAGCTATTTGTTGCTGAAACAAAGCAATCAAAATTGGTTTGGGGCATGCGAAATGAAGAGGGTTGGCTAGCTTGCGACTCTACTGAATTTGAAAACAGCGAAGTTATGCCTTTCTGGTCATCAAAAGAAGATGCCGTGACTCACAATGTTGAAGAGTGGGCTGATTTTGAAGTACTAGAAATTCCGTTGGACATTTTTGTTGAAGATTGGCTACTAACTCTAGCTGAAGATGGCGTTCTGGTTGGCACCAACTGGAATGACCAACTGGAAGGTAAAGAGATGGAACCATCTGACCTTGCAAAAATGTATCTAAACTAAAGTTCTATAAAAAAGCGCCTCTCTGGCGCTTTTTTATCATTTACAGCAAGCCAAGTCGCATTTATCAAATT
>NZ_JATABG010000427.1:0-2685 GCF_036533755.1 Vibrio sp. M260118
GTGGTGCCTTAACTCGGTGATGATCTGATTAGCGGATTCAGCATTGAGCAGATACGGATTAAAATGTGGAGAGTTCATGAACTGTAAATTCAGAGGTTCGAGTAGTTCAGGTTGGAGGATATAAGCCATTGACCACTCACCGAACTGGCGAGCTGTTATCGGCTGTTTGTCGACGACAAGGATATCTGTGTGGCGAGGATCTTTTTCAATACGCGCAAAAGTCGCTGCCACATTCACTTGCTCACCTTCTAGGTACTGCATGAAATATTTAGGGCTGAAATACAGAACGCCAGTGATGTCATTTGCCCGGTTGCGCTCTTGAGCGGTAAACATAATTTCATCAAAAGATGACATTTTAAATTCCGCACTTACCGTACTTACGTAAATCAGCCTTATGTCGCTCATTAATATGTCCTCACACGCATATTAATAAATCGTAGTCATTCACCCCATTTGTTACAAATTTTTCATGCAGAATAAGTAGATAGCCCGATAATTTACTTGGAAAAGCCTCAGCAATTCTACCGACCGTTACACACTGCTGTTCATAGACATAAAAAAGCTCCTCTGCCGAAACAGAGAAGTTTTTTATTCAATGCAGTGAAGGTTAGTTAAGCGTTTTCTAGGTCAGCAACCATAGCTTTTGATAGCGCTTCCGCCACCTTAATACCATCAATACCCGCAGACAAAATACCGCCCGCATAACCCGCACCTTCCCCTGCAGGGAAGAAGCCTTTGAGGTTAACACTCTGGAAATCTTTGCCACGTTTAATACACACTGGCGAAGAGGTACGCGTTTCAACACCCGTTAGCAGGGCATCATCACTCGCAAAACCTTTAATCTTGCGGTCAAACGCAGGAATCGCTTCACGGATTGCTTCAATCGCAAAGTCTGGCAGTGCTTTTGAGATATCCGTTAGGTGGATACCAGGAGTAAACGACGGCTCAACATCACCAATCGCGCTTGGATCGCGGCCTTTAAGGAAGTCACCCACTTTCTGAGCTGGCGCGTCGTAAGTCTCACCGCCCAGTACATAAGCACCAGATTCCAACTTACGCTGCAACTCGATACCTGCTAATGGGTGCTCTGGGTAGTCGCGTTCTGGGTCAATACCTACCACGATTGCTGCATTTGCGTTACGTTCTGAACGCGAGTATTGGCTCATACCGTTTGTCACAACTCGATTCTCTTCAGACGTTGCCGCTACGACCGTACCACCCGGACACATACAAAAACTGTACACAGTACGTCCATTCTTACAGTGGTGAACGAGCTTGTAATCCGCCGCGCCAAGAATTGGGTTACCTGCATTAGGTCCAAAGCGCGCTTCGTCGATCATTGATTGTTTGTGCTCAATACGGAAACCAACCGAGAATGGCTTCGCTTCCATAAATACGCCACGCTCATGCAACATCTCAAAAGTGTCACGCGCACTGTGACCAACCGCTAACACAACGTAGCGAGACTTGATCTCTTCGCCGTTAGACAGAGTTAGACCAGTAATTTGCTCGCCATCCATATGGATATCATCAACGCGAGTGCTGAAACGAATTTCGCCACCCAGTTCAATGATTTTCGCTCGCATCTTCTCGATCATCGTTACCAGTTTAAAGGTACCGATGTGCGGCTTACTGACGTACATAATCTCTTCTGGTGCGCCAGCAGCAACAAACTCAGTAATTACCTTACGACCATAGAAGTTTGGATCTTTTACTTGGCTGTAGAGTTTACCGTCAGAGAATGTGCCCGCACCACCTTCACCAAACTGAACGTTTGATTCTGGGTTTAGAGTACGCTTACGCCAGAAACCGAACGTATCTTTAGTGCGTTCACGTACCTCTTTACCACGCTCAACCACAATGGGTTTAAAACCAGCTTGAGCAAGAATAAGGGCAGCAAACAGGCCACATGGGCCAAAGCCGATGACAACAGGGCGCTCTGTGATGTTCTCTGGCGCTTTTGCGACGAACTTGTACTCCATGTCTGGAGTCTCTTTTACATGTGGGTCACTAACGAACTGCTCTAGGAGTGCAGCCTCGTTTTCAACAATCACATCAAGCGTATAAATAAGAAGAATGTTGGCTTTTTTACGAGCATCGTAGCCACGTCTAAACACATTGTAAGAGATAACTTGGTCTTCAGTGATACCAAGCTTCTTGGTAATGGCAGCAGTTAGCGCCTCTTCCTCATGATCAAGAGGAAGTTTGATTTCATTTAAACGTATCATTTTGATGTCTCGTAGTCGGTGTCTTAGCCAAAACCGCTTGACGAACGGTCAGCTCACAATGGCGCGCATTTTACGAGAAATTGAATTGACTGTCATACTAAATCAAACGTATTGAATTTTGTCTTGGGATGAGTATTATCCCCTCTCTCCCATTCTGACTAACTGAAAGAGCACTCATCATGGCGTTTGTCGTAACTGATAACTGTATCCAATGTAAATACACTGACTGTGTCGCTGTATGTCCGGCAGATGCGTTTCATGAAGGACCAAACTTTATGGTGATCAATCCAATCGAGTGTATTGATTGTGGCCTCTGTGTTGATGAATGTGACGCTCACGCGATCTTCCAAGAAGATGAAGTGCCAGAAGATCAAACCATCTTCGTCGAGCTCAACGCTGAACTGTCAGAGCTATGGCCAGTACAAACAGAAGTTAAGCCAGCGATGGATGAAGCCGA
>NZ_JATABG010000428.1:0-2683 GCF_036533755.1 Vibrio sp. M260118
TTGAGCGCCTACCATCTTACCAACCTGAATTGCTGTACTTTGGTTGACGAGCTCATCGTTATTTTGGAAGTTTAACTGCTCACGAACTGACTCGACGCGATCCATATCTACGAAACGGAATTTACCGGAATTCAGCATTTTAGTGCTGATTGAATCAGTAATGGACTCAGTGTCAATGTGCTCGCTTGTTTTGTTTTTGATTCGCTCAACAAAGACGATTGGGCGAGCATCGCGAGTTATTACTGCAACAGAGCCCGACATCATCATGCTGTCGACCATTTCACCGGCAATTTTTTGCAAGTCAGTTGAACCAAAATCAATGGTCGTTGTTTCAACAGCTTGAGCGTCACCATAGCTCACTTGGTTAGAACAACCACCAAGCACTACAGCCAAACCAAGTAATGCAATTACACTTTTCTTCATTGTCGAATCCTTAGGATTACCTTTAGTTACTTCTTAAAATTAGTTGTCGATCGCGCGAATTTGAACACGGAACTGTCGACCATTCGGGTGGATAGAAACTTCGGAAATTGAAATTTCTTCGGTACCACGAAGTATAGCCTGACGCCAAGGGCTAAGTTTACTGTTCACTTCTAGCCCTGCATCGTCATACCAATAAAATCTGTACTGGATATGCTGATCGCCTTTAGTCTGATTTAATAAACGCACAATACCGCGAGTTCGGCCATCAACATCAATGGTTGAAATATCTTGAATACTGACACTACCTGCTAAGACGTTGTCTCCAAAAAGAACCGTCTGAGAAGCACCATCGATACGCAAACCAGCAGTGTTACTACTTGCACAGCCCATCAACGTGAGAGCAGCTGCGATTGAAACAAGCCATTTTTTCATCGTATATTCCCTAGTTGTTTGTGCCAAATCGTTGCGTTGTTACCCTGACGAGAAAGCCATACAAGCGTTGTACGCCCTGACTCTACCGTGAATGTATAGGTTTGACCCGCAACTTGTACTGTTTGTTCCCCAGGTTTGACTGCAGAACTCACGCTGTAAATCTCACCAGGTAAGGTAATCCAACTCCGGGTATCTGGTTGCTCTGTGAGTGTATTCCAGACGTTAAATAGTGCATTACCTAAATCATCAGGATTGTTTTTCGTTGCTCCGCGGCGCAATTCTTCTTTCGCCCAAACTCGTAGCGCCTGGCGAATCACAATCGAAGGCATACGCTCAGTAAGGTTCTGTCTTGCCATCAAGTTCACGTCGGTTAGCAAACTGCCTGAGGTAGCTTGGCCATTGAGTATTATCGGGCTAAAACTCTCAACCCCCATATCGGCATAGTAAGGCAAAGCAACGCTATATAAGCCTCGGTTACTGCCTCTTGTAATTGGTAAGGTTAGATTCCAACCGCGCATTGACTCAACCACGCCACGCTCATCAACAATGATCACTCGCGCTTTATCAGGCTCAAGATAGTTCGCTTTACCGTAACGCTGTTCAAGCTGAACTAAGTGTTCCCTCATCCCCAAACGCTTAGCGACACGTTTTGTGCCATCAATCACTTGCTGGTTGTCTGGCACGACTGCCAATGCTCTCCGGTAGTCAACATACGCACTGTTGAGGTCATTATCCGCTTCGTACAAAAGCGCTGATAGATAAAGCAAATAGCCACTTTGCACCGCTTGCAATGTCTTACCCGCATCAGGGTAGTTGGACAAGATACTACCTAAGCTAGGAGAAACGCCCTGCGCCTTCATCTGCCGTTGGGCGGACTCTAGCTCTTGCTCACGATCTTTGCGTGCTCGTTCTTGTACTTGGTTGGCTCGGCGCATCTCGATCAAAGCGCCTTCAAGATCATTATTCTTTAGATAGTTCAAACCAAGGTATAGATGCAAAAAACCAAGCTCATAGTCAGCCGGTTGATAGCTTTTCAAATTGTCATTGACCGCCAGGGCGCTTAGGCTTAACGCCGATTCAGAGATCGAAATTGTTGCTTGATCTTGTTGTGTACGAACCGCTCTATCGCTAAGGTCAAATGCATTTTTACTTTCAGGGTATTGCTTGTCGAGCCAATAGACACGCCCTTTTTCCATATTATCGAGAATATCTCCAGCGATAACCTCGGGTAGTAGCTTTTCTGCGGACGCGTAGTTTCCACTTTTTACGGTTTGGTATAATTCCTTATTTTGTGCGCTATAGTGACTGAACAGGTTACCTACAGATAAGCTCGCACAAGCAGAAAGAAAGGCGCTCATCATTACTACAGATATGAGCCGAACGTGTTTAAGCACTACCTACTCCGACTTAACTCATCAACATTGGGCCAAGCGGACGACCACCCACTAGATGCATATGAATATGGTAAACCTCTTGTCCACCATGCGAGTTACAGTTCATGATTAAGCGATAACCATCTTGATCAATACCTTCATCTTTAGCGAGTTTTCGCGCCACAGTAAACATACGACCCATGACTATCTCGTCTTGTTCTTCTATGTCATTAACCGTTGGAATCAACTTATTAGGAATGATCAAAATGTGACTAGGTGCGCGAGGGTTAATGTCTCGAAATGCAGTAACTAGGTCATCTTGATAGACCACATCGGCAGGAATTTCTTTACGGATAATTTTGCTAAAAATGGTTTCTTCAGCCATGAAGTTCTCCACTGGTTCATGTGTAATTTGATGAATTGCAATGAGTATGCGCCAAGCTTCTTAAAATCAC
>NZ_JATABG010000429.1:0-2674 GCF_036533755.1 Vibrio sp. M260118
GAGGTTGGTCAACATCGGTACCCTTAATCAGCGCTACGTAGTAAGAAAGCAGCTGCATTGGAATCGTGTAGTAGATAGCTGCAGTGATCTCGCTTACGTGTGGCAGAGTGATGATCTTCATGGTCTCGTCTGCTTCAAAGCCTGCATCAGCGTCAGCAAATACGTAAAGTAGACCGCCACGCGCGCGAACTTCTTCAACGTTTGATTTCAGCTTCTCTAGTAGGTCGTTGCTTGGTGCTACTACCACAACAGGCATATCTGCATCGATAAGCGCGAGTGGACCATGCTTAAGCTCGCCAGCAGCGTATGCTTCTGCATGGATGTACGAGATCTCTTTAAGTTTAAGCGATGCTTCCATTGCGATTGGGTAGAACTCACCACGGCCTAGGAATAGGGTGTGGTGCTTGTCTGCGAAATCAGGGGCTAGCGCTTCGATCTCTTTTTCGAAAGATAGAGCAGATTCGATCTGTTTAGGTAGAGCGTGCAGTGCCTCTACGATCTCTTTTTCTTTCTCTTTACTGATACGGTCTTGCTCTTTACCCATTGCTGTTACTAGCATCAGTAGAGCAGAAAGCTGAGTAGTAAATGCTTTGGTAGAAGCCACACCGATCTCTACGCCTGCACGAGTCATAAAGGCAAAGTCAGACTCACGAACTAGCGAAGAACCCGCTACGTTACAGATGGTCATTGCTGCCATGTAGCCTTTCTCTTTCGCTAGGCGAAGTGCTGCCAGAGTATCAGCTGTCTCACCAGACTGAGATAGAGTGATCAGTAGGCTATTTGGACGAGTCACAAACTTGCGGTAGCGGAACTCTGATGCGATTTCTACGTCACAGCTCACGCCTGCAATATCTTCGAACCAGTAGCGAGCCGTCATACCTGCGTTGTATGAAGTACCACAAGCGACGATCTGTACGTGTTCAACTTTGCCTAAGATTTCCGCAGCGTTTACGCCGATTGCATCTGTGATCACTGAGTCAGCTGTGATGCGGCCTTCCATAGTGTTGATCAGCGCTGTTGGCTGCTCGTAGATCTCTTTTTGCATGAAGTGACGGTATTGACCTTTGTCACCAGCATCGTGCTCTGCGTTTGATTCAGTGATTTCACGCTCTACACGCTCACCGGTTTGATCAAATACGGTTACTTCACGACGAGTGATCTCTGCAACGTCACCTTCTTCAAGGTACATAAAGCGGCGAGTTACGTTAAGTAGTGCAAGTTGGTCAGAAGCTAGGAAGTTTTCTCCTACACCGAAACCAATACAGATTGGGCTGCCAGAGCGCGCCACAACGATGCGAGATGGATCTTTACGGTCGAGCGCTACCGTACCGTATGCACCTTCAAGTTGTTTCGCTGTTTTTTGCACGGCTTCCAGTAGCGTTTCAGAGCTGCGTAGTTCCCACTCAACCATGTGAGCGATAACTTCAGTATCTGTTTGAGATGTAAACACGTAGCCACGAGATTGAAGTAGCTCACGCAGCTCTTCGTGGTTTTCGATGATGCCGTTATGCACCACAGCGATATCACCAGACATATGCGGGTGAGCGTTTGCTTCAGATGGTTCGCCGTGAGTCGCCCAGCGAGTATGTGCGATACCAGTACCACCCACAACGTTTGCTTCTTCTACCGCGTCTGCTAGCTCTTGTACCTTACCAAGGCGACGAACACGAGTTAGGTTGGTTTCGCTATCTACAACCGCAACACCTGCAGAGTCATAACCGCGGTATTCCAAGCGGCGTAGACCTTCAACCAAAATTTCAGCAACATCTCGTTGTGCTACAGCACCGACGATTCCACACATATTCAACTCCATTTTGTTGAATCCGATAGGCAGCAAGCAAAGGCCTGATTCGGATAGAGTAAGATTAAAAATTAAGTTTAGCTTTGTTTAAGCACAAAGCACTTTGACCCCATGAGATTCAATTTTTGTTTTTAACTCTTGGTCTAAGTCTTTGTTTGTAATTAAAATATCAATAGCATCCCAAGCTAACTCTAAGTTGGGAATCTTTCGTCCGATCTTCTCAGACTCAACCATAACAATCACTTCGCGCGATACCTCTGCCATGACTTTGCTAAGACCAACCAGTTCATTGAACGTGGTAGTCCCGCGCTCTAGGTCTACGCCATCAGCACCGATGAACAGTTGGTCAAAGTCATAGGAGCGAAGTACAGATTCAGCAACTTGACCTTGGAAAGACTCAGAGTGAGCATCCCAAGTCCCGCCCGTCATTAATAACGTCGGTTCACTTTCTAGCTCATTGAGTGCATTGGCGACGTTAAGCGAGTTGGTCATCACGACCAAACCACGCATTCCATCAAGTTGTTTGATCAGCGCTGCAGTTGTGCTTCCGCTATCGATTACGATGCGATTGTGTTCACGAATTAACTTAAATGCCGCCTCAGCCAGTTCATTCTTTCGAATCGAAACATTGGTATTCATTTCATCGTTAACCACTTCTTTGGGCAGTGCGATCGCGCCACCATAGCGACGAAGAAGTTGACCGTTTTTTTCTAGAGAAGCTAGATCCTTTCTGATCGTAACTTCTGATGTTTCAAATTGTACTGAAAGCTCTTCAACACTCACTTCACCTTTCTCATTTACGAGATTAGAAATGGCGTGTCTTCTCAGTTGAGTGTTTCGTTTCGACATTTAAATACTAGCATAAGGTTTCGA
>NZ_JATABG010000430.1:0-2631 GCF_036533755.1 Vibrio sp. M260118
GGATAATGGTTTCTACTTCCTTACCCACATAACCGACTTCAGTAAACTTAGTCGCTTCCACTTTAATAAATGGAGCGTTAGCCAGTTTCGCAAGGCGACGAGCAATCTCAGTTTTACCGACACCAGTTGGACCAATCATAAGAATGTTCTTTGGTGTCACTTCAACACGCAAGCTCTCTTCAAGCTGCATACGACGCCAACGGTTACGCAGTGCAATCGCAACCGAGCGCTTAGCTTTTTCTTGGCCGATAATATGGCGGTTAAGCTCATGAACAATTTCGCGAGGAGTCATTTCAGACATAATCAATTTCCTTAAATTCTTTGAATCACTATCTTTGATTTTTCAGCAATGTCTACTCGGCTTGAGAGGCTGGAATTTCTAGTTCTTCGATAGTGTGATGATGGTTGGTGAACACACAGATATCACCAGCAATTTTTAGTGATTTTTCAGCAATTTCACGCGCATCAAGTTCGGTATTTTCTAATAGCGCCGTAGCAGCTGCTTGAGCAAAATTGCCACCTGAGCCAATCGCAATCAAATCGTTTTCTGGCTGAACGACATCTCCGTTACCAGTAATGATCAATGAAGCGGTCTCGTCAGCAACCGCAAGTAGCGCCTCTAGCTTGCGCAGTGCACGATCACTACGCCAATCTTTGGCAAGCTCCACCGCAGCCTTCGTCAGATGGCCTTGATGCATTTGCAGCTTGCTCTCAAATTTTTCAAACAGCGTGAAGGCATCAGCCGTACCACCAGCAAAGCCCGCAAGTACTTTGTTGTTGTATAGGCGACGCACTTTTCGCGCATTGCCCTTCATTACTGTGTTACCCAAAGATACTTGTCCATCACCAGCGATGACGACTTTGTTGTTACGACGTACAGATACAATGGTAGTCACGAGTAGGGCCTCATAGTTGTTTTCATCTCAGTGTTAAAAACTATATGAGGTTATTAGGTGGGGAATTCAAGGGGAAAACACAAGCGAGCCAATGGCTCGCTCAATAAATTTTACTGCGCTTCTTTCCAAATCGCACATGGTTCGATCTTGGCGCGTTGCAGTTTGTGCTTATCACGCTCTGCATCCCTCTTAAACTTGTAAGGACCAAGCACGACACGATACCAACTGCTGTCTTCTTTCTTGCGAATTTTGCTATTGATCCCTTGGAAAGCAATATCAATCTTTCGCGTCTCCGCTTGTTGAGCAGTTTTGTAAGCTCCACATTGCATGATGTAAGGAATCTCTGAAACCACCTGCTCTTTCGCTTTCACTTCAACTTCGCGACTTGGCAAGGTATCAACATAATCCCACTTCTCTTCCGGTGGCGGAGGAAGCTTCTGTTGCGGTTTAGGTTTCGGCTTATTCTTAACAGGTTGAACAACTGGCGCTGGCGGCTCTGGATCATTGCTAAGCAAATACAGCCCATAACCAAACACGCTTGCCAAAATAATAGCGAGTAAACCACTTCGCCATGGTTTACGACGCGGGGTAGACTTTTTCTTGCTAGGCTTACGGCTAGTTCCGCCACGGCCTCTTTTTACGTAATCTCGATTAGCCACTAGTTAACATCAATACCATCAATTACCACTGCGGATATGTTAATGCAGTTTGCCACCTGAGGACAGTGTAGAAATGGAAGCGGCGCATCAAAAATACGCCGCATAAAAAGGTTTTGACTCTATAACACTCTTGGTGGTGCAGCGCTCTCACGCACGACCAGTTGAGTTTCAAGTAACCTTGAGCCAGCTCGAACGTCATGACCACGAAGTAGTTCAAGCATCATCAACATTGCCTGGCGACCAATCTCATAGCGAGGCTGAGATATTGTGGTTAGCGGAGGATCGCAGTACTGAGCAAAATGAATGTCATCGAAGCCGACAATCGAGAGATCCTGTGGCACACGTAAGCCAAGCTTCTTGGCTTCTTGGATTGCACCAATTGCCATTGCATCGTTGTGACAGAATACGGCTGTTGGCACTTCTGGTAGAGCGAGTAGCTGGCGAATCGCTTTTGCTCCCGCCTCAAAGGTAAAGTCACCAAAGGTGCAGTAGTTTGGATTCATGGTGATACCCGCACGACGCAGTGCTTGTTGATAACCTTGATGACGGAACTGACATAACGCCGCCGATTCTGGACCTGAAATTTGTGCAACGCGTTTATGACCCATCTGGGTCAAATAATTCACCGCTTCAAACGCTGAGGTCAGGTTATCAATGTGTACCGTTGGAAGTTCAAGCTCTGGTGCAAACTCACAAGCCATCACCATAGGAGGTAGGTTTTTTTGTTCAGGCTTACTCACATCGAATGGGAGATCAGTACCTAGCAACAACATACCATCGGCTTGCTTAGTGAAGACAAGATTGACGAATGAACTCTCGCGTTTTTTCTGCTGTCCGCTATCGCCTAAGAGAACAATGTACCCGTGTTCCATTGCAGCATCTTCAATCCCGCGAATAATTTCGGTGTAATAAGGATCACAAATGTCAGGGATGATCGCGATGATCGTTTTGGATTCGTTGCGACGTAGATTACGCGCCAACGAATTTGGTGAATATCCAGCTTCTAAAACGGCATCTTCGACTCTTTTCCTTGTCGCAGACGATACCTTTTCAGGATTCATTAGCGCTCTCGACAC
>NZ_JATABG010000431.1:0-2623 GCF_036533755.1 Vibrio sp. M260118
GCTAACTGTCTGAATTTCCAAATTTATCCATACGTAAAGTGTAGTCTAAGATTCGGATTCTGCTAGGCTCTGTTAGAATTTCATACTATTGTTTGACCAATTAGAATAAGTTTTTATCTCTCACTAATTCTCTGGGCAGTCCATTCTTAATTCGATTCCCGACCCATTTTCCTAATCCAATCACATCGTTACCGAGTGTAACAATAACTTCACCTTGGCCGGAAAGATTTTCTGGGCGAACATCGCGGCCCATAAACCATTCACGCGCATCGTCGATAGAAAGTGCTACAGATGTTTTCTCATCGCCACTGGCGAGAGCGGTCGCGACTTGGTGCTGCCAGCGGTAACCTTTCTTATGTGTTTCTGCGATCTTAATCCCCATGCGTGAAAAGCGCAGTTCGCCAAGCATAGGTTCCAGTTGATTAGGGAACAGCCACACGTCTTTGTCGCGCAGCCAAACTGATGACGTTTTAGGAAGGTCGATATCGAGTGTTTTCTTCAGTTGTAGTTCAACATCTAACTGAACTTTAGCGCTCGCTTTTTCAAACGGGAACTTGCCTAAACGTTTTTTAACTTTTGGTGCCTCTACCGCGCCAAGCTTACGAATACGCGCAACAAAGAAACCTTCGCAGTCATATACCTGTGGGAAAATATGCAGAAAACCCTCTTCAGTCAGTGCTTTTTCTGCTTGTGGGAACAGGTTGATTAAGCTGTCGAACTCAACATTGTCGCCGAATACCGTTTTTAGGTGGTGACACACTTGTTGGTTCTCTTCGATGCTTAAAGTACAAGTAGAATAGACCATAACACCGCCAGGCTTTAAAGCATGAAACGCGCTTTCGATAAGGTCCTTCTGTGTATCAGAGATAGCGATGACAGACTCTTTGCTCCAGTTTTTCATTGCGTCGGCGTCTTTTCTTACCGTGCCTTCGCCAGAGCAGGGAGCATCAATCAAAACCGCGTCAAACTGTTCAGGAAGCCAACCACCAAAAACGCGCCCATCGAAGTTACTTAAAGCTGCATTGCGAATACCGCAGCGCTCGATGTTGGCGTGCAGTACTTTTACTCGACTCGCTGAGAACTCATTGGCAACTACTACGCCTTGGTTATTCATTAGCGCGGCAATTTGAGTGGTTTTTGAACCCGGGGCTGCGGCCATATCGAGAACGGCACTGTATTGCTCTTTACATTCAAATAGAGCTGAAACCGGCATCATTGAGCTTGCTTCTTGGATGTAGAACAGCCCCGACATATGCTCAGCGGTATTGCCTAGCGGAACAACAGACTCGTCCGCTTCAATCCAGAAGCCTTCGCTACACCAAGGCACCGCGTCAAGTTGCCAACCTTTACTGGCCGCACGCTCTCGAAACTCCTCTACAGAGATTTTTAAAGTATTAACGCGAATACTTTTGCGCAGCGGGCGCTGACACGCGGCCACGAAGTCTTCCATATTTAGGTGTTGAGGAAGAATCGATTCAATGCTGGTGAGGAACTCTTCAGGCAGAAATACGTTATGGTGCAATGGTCTATCTCAATTAGATGAAAGGTCGGTGATTATAGCCAAATAAAACAAAAAACGCAGCGTTGGGCTGCGTTTTGTGGTCAGTTTTATACTCTCTTCTGTGTAAGTTCAGAGAAGTAATTTGTTCTATGGTTTAGGTATTGCGGTGCGCCATGCTTTCCAACTATCTTCAGCTTGTGCGTATAGATAGAAAGATTGCCCTTGCTCGGCAATCGGTTCCAATTGTGTTTGTTCTGGGGTAGAGAAGGTGATGCCGCCGCGAACTAAACTGTCCAACGTACCTGCTTTGATATTGGCACCAGAAAGGCCGATGGAAACGTCTACTCCCGACGTGTTCCAAAATACGCTATTGCGTCTTACCAAGTAGGCATAATCAGGCTCGATGACTACGGTAGACACTACGCGGTCTGCGAACTCACCTAAGTTCACCTTGGTCACTTCACCCACTTCAATATCTCGGTAAAGCACTGGTGTACCGACGCTGATCGAACCGCGAGACTCACTCTGAAGGGTGAATATTACGCCATGCCCAGCCTTTTTATTTGGATGAAGGATGAACTTGTTTTTTGCTTCGCCTTCGCCCGGTTGAACGTTGATGGACTGCGCCAATAGGTTCTGAATGTTTTTCACCCCTTTAAGCCCAACTTCAGCTTTAGGTAGCCAGAAGTACGAACCTTCAACCGCGATTTGCTGTGTGTATTCGGGAAGGATGCGCGCTTTAACTTCGACAAAATTGCGCTTGAAGCTAGGCACGACGAGAGTGACTTCACCCACTTTAACGCCGTTGTAGTTAATACTCGTTCCTTTAGATAGTGAGTTTTCGCCTTCGAACGTTAACGTCACCACTTGGCCAAATTTTCGCGCAGTTTTAAAGTCTTTATATAGCAACCACTTGTCATTTTGCTTGTTATCTACACCGGGTAGCGAATCAAACGCAATTCCGCCTTGAATCAAAGATTTAAGCGGCGCTGCTTTCACATTGATTCCTGCAAGGCTTGCGTCTATTTCTACGCCTGAACGATTCCAGAATACGGTTTGTTCGGTCACTAAGTGTTTGTATTGGTTATCTATTGTTGCAGATATGATGACGCCACCATCAAC
>NZ_JATABG010000432.1:0-2614 GCF_036533755.1 Vibrio sp. M260118
GCACCGTGACTACTTCGTTCATGCGCAAACCCTCAAAGAGAATGAGACTGGATATTTTGGAATCGACCTAGAGGAGGATAATGGTCAACTTGTGATTCCTCACATACCCGCTTATCGTGCCATCTACCCGATCACAGTTAATGAGGAGCGAAAGGGTTACTTCATCGCCAACTTAGACTTGCTACGCATCTATCAAGGGCTCGCCTATAAACGGAACCACGCCAACTTGCCAAATGTGGCAAATGAAAGGGGCTTTTACCTTATGTCTACTGAGGGTGACCCGTTACTGGGTAACTTAATTAATGCGCATAAGGATTCAAACATCGCCATTCAGTATCCTCATCTCTGGCGATCCATACAGCTTAGGCCATCCGGTACCGTCAAAGATCAAGGTCATTGGATTTCTTACACATCAATGCAAGTCAATGAAGCTGAAAACATCGATCAGTTAATTTTCTTCATTAAGACTCCCAATGAGGTAGCATCTGCTTTGCGTGCTGAATCAAGACAAGATATCTACACACAAGCGGCTTTTATCAGCGTCATTCTTCTATTACTTACATTCACGTTTGTCTCTTGGAACCATAATCATCATAAAAACAGCTTAGATAGCAAAATTGCACGAGCGGCAATGAACGGTATGTCTGCAGTTGTGATCACTGATCGCAACAACCGTATAATCCAAGTAAATAGTGAGTTTACGCGGATAAGTGGTTATACGTTAGAAGATGTTCAAGGTTATCCACCTTCACTATTCTCTTCCGGTAAACACCAACAGCAGTTTTATATGAACATGTGGAAGATCCTTGAAGACCGTGGTCTATGGGAAGGTGAAGTGGTTAACAAACGCAAAGATGGCACCTTAATTACTGAAATATTGCGAATACAAACCGTCAAGGATAACAAAGGGATAATCCAGTTTTATGTCGCTTCTTTTGTCGATATTTCGCACAGGAAAGAGCTCGAAAACCGCTTGAGAGAACTGAGCGAGAAAGATCCGTTAACATCACTATGGAACCGCAGAAAATTTGACTCAGAAATGCGAGCACAAGCAATGCGTTCAAAACGTTACGGTGACAGTGAACCTTCCACGCTTGCCCTTATAGACATCGATCACTTTAAGCGTGTTAATGATACTCATGGTCATGGCAAAGGAGACGAAACACTCGTAGAGGTAGCGCGATGTTTGGAGCTTCATCTGCGCGAAACGGACATTATCTCACGAATCGGCGGCGAAGAGTTTGCCATCATCATGCCCCATACCGAACTAAAAGAAGCGGATATCGTACTCAATCGCCTCAGGACTGCAATCAACATAACTAGCGAGCTCAGTATTACAGTCAGTGCGGGCGCGACCGAAATTTCAGACTCGGCAAAAGAAGCATATAAACGCGCAGATATTGCACTGTACGAATCAAAATCGCTCGGACGTAATCGAGTGACTCTACTTTCCTTCGTTGAAGAAGACTCCATAGCCTAATTGATTTATGTGCGTTCAACGCCATGCGTGACAAAAATAAAGCCCCTACATCAATTCGCTGAAGGGGCTTATCCAAAGAAGATTGACTAGATCTCCTATAGGGGGTTACATGTATAATTATCTTTGTTGTTGCAGTATTACCTAAACGTTGGGTAAAAAACACTGTAAATATGTAATCGTACGTTTCCCCTTTTTTCCAGTCTCGATACCGTTATCCCGTAGGGGTTTTGTTAAAATGACGTTTGAATTCTCTCGAAAATTGTGACGTGCTGTTATAACCAACCATTCGCGCCGCATCACCAACTTTAAGGCCATCAAGCTGAATGAGGTCACGCGCCTTATCAAGGCGCACTTTCTTAATATATTGGATCGGAGACGCTAACGTTACACTACGAAATGCTTCATGGAAAGCTGAGACACTCATATTGGCTCGCTCGGCGAGCTTCTGAACCGTTACCGAGCTAGCGTAATTTTGATGCAAGTACTCCAGCGCCTTTGCCACACGAGCATAATGACCATCATGTCTGGCTAGATCAAATAGTACGCCCCCCTCCTTACTCATCAATGCTCTAAACGCTAACTCTTCCATTAGATTCTCGCCAAGTAACTCTCTCTCAATCGGATTGCACAACGCTTTGACCAGTCTTTTGCACACATCGAGCATATCATCGTCCATTGCGACGGATTTAAGACCTGAACGAACGACTTTATCACCACAAGGTTTATAACAGTTCATCGATTCCAGCTTATTGACCAAGCGATGTAGCACCTGAGCGTCGATATCTATACTTAAGCCAAGCAGTGGCTCCCCATTGACTGCGATGGCCTCGCACTCTAGAGGCATAGGAACACCAACAACCAGATAGTCGTCAGGCCCATACTTCACAGGTTGCTTACCTAAATAAATATTTTTTTCTCCTTGGCCTAGAACAATAACACCGGATTGATACACAAAAGGCTTGCGGGAATTACCTTTGCTACTTCGATAGAAGTACAAGCCATTAATGCTCGTTTTGGCGATTCCTTCTAATTGTTCTAGACCTTCATACTCTACGTACTGTTGCATGAGTTTAGCAAGTGTTTTCATTTGTTCACCAATCCAAACTTTGGAGAAATAGGCACAATATATAGAGA
>NZ_JATABG010000433.1:0-2604 GCF_036533755.1 Vibrio sp. M260118
CATCGAGCTACCAGAAGGCGTAGAAATGGTAATGCCAGGTGATAACATCAAGATGACTGTTGAACTAATCGCTCCAATCGCGATGGATGAAGGTCTACGTTTCGCAATCCGCGAAGGTGGCCGTACAGTTGGTGCTGGTGTTGTTGCTAAGATCTTCGACTAATTCTTACGAATTAATTGAAATCTTGCGCACTTCTTCTTTATTGAAGAACACGCATTAGAGAAAGGGAAGCTTAGGCTTCCCTTTTTCGTTTTTGGTTATAAGGAAATAGCCGGTTTTGTAACTGTAACTGGCTGAAAATCATCACTCATTTTAAGCCCCTTAATTCGTTGTATCCTAACTGCTTGAAACTTTGCCTGGTTAATTATTTCTATATAACAAAATGTTCTGTTAGTGTGCAAATACAACTGGAAGTGATAATTGTTCTTGTTTATATTTGTGGTCGCAAGTTAATAGTAGAAGTGTTTTTTATGTTTGTATGCCTTTGCCATGGAATTTCAGATAAGAAAATTAGGAAGTTAGCCATTGATGAAGGTGTAACTGATATTAAGGGAATTAGACAATGCACGCCGCTAGGCAGTCAATGTGGTAAGTGTATTAAGATGACCAAAGAAATTTTAGCAGAAACAGAATACCTACAAGTTAAACAAGCCAGCTAAATCAACGCTGAGCCTTTTGACACCTTCTCATTTGGTACTAGATTTAAAAGAGCCAAAGAGGAGGGCTGTGTAATGAAAGGCGATCCAATAATAATCCAACATCTCAATAAAATACTCGGCAATGAGCTCGTCGCTATAAACCAATATTTCCTGCACGCACGAATGTACAAAGACTGGGGTCTTAAACATCTCGCAGATAAGGAGTATCACGAATCTATCGATGAAATGAAGCATGCCGATCATCTCATCGAACGTATTCTATTTCTCGAAGGTTTGCCTAACTTGCAAGATCTCGGCAAACTAATGATCGGTGAAGATACCAAAGAGATGCTTGAGTGCGACCTCAAATTAGAGATGGCAGCAATCCCTGATCTGAAGAACGCGATTGCTTACGCCGAAGATGTGCATGACTATGTTTCACGCGATCTGTTCCAAGATATTCTAGAAGATGAAGAAGAACATGTGGATTGGTTGGAAACCCAACTTGGCTTGATAGATATGACGGGTATTCAGAACTACTTACAAGCTCAATATGTCGATGAAGATGATGATTAGATTCATATAATTAGAACGTTAGAAAATCCCTGAACTTACTCAGGGATTTTTTGTCAGTTCTACTCATCAGTATTAGAGGAAGAGTATCAACCCCCAAGTCACTGCAACTAAGCCTAGGGCAACAAAAACTGCCGCAGAGCCAATGTCTTTGGCGCGTCCACTAAGCTCATGATGTTCAGAACCAATACGGTCAACCACAGCTTCAATCGCTGAGTTGATCAACTCAACCAATACAACGACAAACAGACTGCTAATCATTATGACTTGCTCAAGCTTGGTGACCGGGAGGAAGAAAGTCAGTGCCGTCATTACTATCAGCAGTACGACTTCTTGACGAAACGCGGCTTCATGTAGCCATGCTGCCTTTAGCCCTTTCATTGAGTAACCAGTCGCATTAATAATTCGCTTAATTCCGGTAGCACCAGGCTTCATCCCCTTTCTCCTTGAGCAAGATTACAACTAATAAATAGCCAGAGTTTACTGAACTTCTCGTTAGTTTGGGTTCACTAATCTGAAAAGCGCGAGGGAGAAGTTATCACGAGATAGCTTTTGGTTCTATGCATCTTTTTTCTTGCGTAAACTGGTTTCTTTCTGTACTATTCGTGCTCCTTAAAACTCGGTCAATTATCTTTAGTTCCTTGCTTCCTCTGGACGACCGAGCCATTTGTGGAAGCTGAATAATCCGTAAGGAGCAACCAATGCGTCATTACGAAATCGTATTCATGGTGCACCCAGATCAAAGCGAGCAAGTTGCTGGCATGATCGAGCGTTACACTGGTTCTATCACTGAAGCTGGCGGTACTATCCACCGTCTAGAAGACTGGGGTCGTCGTCAACTGGCTTACCCAATCAACAAGCTTCACAAAGCTCACTACGTTCTAATGAACGTTGAAGCTGACCAAGCTGTAATTGATGAGCTAGAAACTGCTTTCCGTTTCAACGATGCAGTTCTACGTAACATGATCATGCGTACTAAAACAGCGATCACTGAGCAATCTATCATGCTTAAGCAGAAAGAAGAGCGTGCTCCTCGTCGCGAAGAGCGTGCTGAAGCTAAGCCAGAAGCAGCTGCTGAGTAATTTCTCTTATGACCAATCGAATGGAGCTCTCTGGCACCATAGCCAAACCGCCCGTTCGTAGTAAAAGCCCAAGTGGTATAGAACACTGTCGATTTTGGTTAGAGCATCGCTCTACCGTTATTGAAGCTGACTTACCGAGACACGTTTATTGTCGTATGCCGGTAGTGGTTAGCGGGCAAAGGTCACAAGCATTAACTCAGAATTTAGTACAAGGCAGTAGCATTAAGGTAGGTGGTTTTGTCACTTATCAGACCGGCCGAAATGGTGTGGGAAAATTAGTGCTTCATGCTGACAACATTACTCAAATTTA
>NZ_JATABG010000434.1:0-2583 GCF_036533755.1 Vibrio sp. M260118
ATGCTTAGCTTGGCTCTCTTTACTAACTCGCGAATATATATACGCATCTCTAACTTCCATGTCTTTCCTCACAAAAAAGCCACTGTTTCCAGTGGCTTAGTATATCAAAATAAAGAGCTATCATTACTTATTAAGTAATGCCAATGATTGTTGTACTATAACACCCTCTTCATTGGTTGGGATAACCATAGCTACAGCATCTAGTAGCTCTGATTTGGCAATGATGCCAGCGTTACCAAAACGTGCAGCTTCATTGCCTTTCTTATCTTCAACAAAACCAAGCAACTTCAAGTTGTTAAGTACTTCTCGGCGAATATCCAACGAGTTTTCACCGATGCCACCAGTAAAAATAATGGCGTCTAAGTGTTCGAGTGGAATCATGTAAGAACCAATATACTTCGCTACACGGTAGGTGAACACTTCAAAGGCAAGTTTTGCCCCTTCATGGCCTTCTTCCATCGCTTGCAAAATCCCGCGCGCGTCAGATGTTACGCCCGAAACCCCTAAGAAACCCGACTTCTTATTGAGGGTTTCAAAAACTTGCTCTTGCGTCCAACCTTTCTTCATCAAAAATTCGATGATCCCTGGGTCTAGATCGCCTGAACGTGTACCCATCATTAAGCCCGCTAGCGGAGTAAAACCCATCGAGGTATCGACAGATTGGCCGTCTTTAATTGCACAAACCGACGCACCATTGCCAAGATGAACTGTGATAAAGCTTGCAGCATCAACAGGCTTATTAAGCATTTTTGCGGCTTCGCGACTAACAAAATAGTGGCTAGTGCCGTGGAAACCGTATCGGCGAATACCATATTCTTTATACAGCTCGTGTGATATTGCACCAGTAAATGCTTTTTGCGGCATTGTTTGGTGGAACGCAGTGTCAAATACAGCGAACTGAGGAAGGCTCGGAAAAGCTTGCATAGAAGCTTTGATGCCTTTTGCGCCTGCTGGGTTGTGGAGCGGTGCCAGGTCAGACAAGTTCTCAATTTCTGTAAGTACTTCGTCGTTAATACGAACTGTTGAAGTAAACCTTTCTCCGCCATGTACGATACGGTGACCCACGGCAACTAAATCTTTCGTGAATCCAAGAGTCTCCATGAGTGCAACGATTCGATTGATTGCATGCTGATGATGGTTGTCTGGAGCATCAATCGCTTCTTCGGTTTTATCACCGTTGAATTTCCAGCTAATTACGGCTTCTGGTAATCCAAAGCACTCACCTAAGCCGCTGACAATCGCGTCACCTGACTTGGAGTCGATTACAGCAAATTTTAATGAAGAGCTACCAGAGTTAATGACCAGCACAAACGAGTTCGACATGGATTTGTTCCTGTTTCAGACGGTATTAGTGAAGCTGTACGCTTCAATATTGTTGAGTCTATTATTCAATATTTTTTGAATCTTTCAACTTTTATTGGTCTTTTTAAACAAATCAAACAAATTTTCTTGATCTACCGCAAGCGCAAATTTATTTCACATCAAAAAATTAATAAGGACCTATCAGTCAAAAGTCATGTACCACTTAAATCACGCATCTAAAAATAAAAAGCTGCCCCGAAGAGCTGCAAATGTTCAAAGATCAAAGCTTCAAAAATAGTTAGAATTGATACGCAGCGGACAGTTTGATGTTTCTACCTGGCTCTAGATCATCCGTACTTTGACCCCTCGCAAGACCTGAACGTGATGCGTGTGAGTAGTAAGCTTCATCAAGTAGGTTATCAATACCAAACGTGACTGTCAGATTATCATGAGATTGTGGAACCCACTGTGCATAGATGTTATGAACACTATAGCTTGGTTTAGGCTCCGATCCAGAAGCCACGTTTGTCTCTTCGTATACAAACTGTGAGTTCCAGCCAAGTAGCAATCCATAGTTATCTAGGTAGTAATCGGCAGTAAAGTTAACGCTATCGCCCACATCGATACTTCGACCATTGTAGGTCACAGGCTCACTGTTCTCGCTATGACGTGTACACGAGCTTGCGTATGATAGCTTAGTTGCCAACCCTTCGTGCGCGTAACCGAAGCTTAGCTCAAAACCTTTAATTTCAACATCACCACTGTTTACGTATGTAGCATTATACGCTTGGTCATACTCACTCGTGATGTAGTCTTCAATTAGAGTGTTAAAGATGGTGAGATCACCACTAAACCTATGTCCTTCTATACTCGATGCAAAGCGCAATCCAGCCTGCTTGTTGATCCCCGTTTCTGGCTTGATGTCATCAGCTAACCTGGTATTAGCTTGGGAGAAGACAAATGTATCCAATAAATCAGGCGCCTTAAACAAGCTACGGGTATTGGCAAACACTTCCCATGCCTCAGTTGCTTGCCATGATGTACCTAATGACCAAGTTACATCATCAAAATCTTTGCTACCTGTGACTGACTCACGGTCAAACGTATCGTAACGTAGTCCAGCGGTTAAAGAGAGGTTACTCAAAACATACAGTGTATCTTCGGCAAAAATAGCGGTTGAAGTGGTATTCTCTTCATTGCCACTGTTGTCAAAAGCATTATGGTTCTCTGACTTTCGCTTCACGTAGTCGACACCGTACGCTAGCTCGTTATCTAACAAAC
>NZ_JATABG010000435.1:0-2577 GCF_036533755.1 Vibrio sp. M260118
ATGGGTCGCTTCTTATTGGATACAATAATTATGAAAGAAATACCTTTCCGCTGGATAGACAAATATCTCATTCACCTAAAAATACAAGAAAAATTCTATCTACTCTTCTTACTACCTGTTGTTGCTCTTTTAGTTTTAACTCTCGTTCTAGACAACAGTGCTGACCAGATGCTTGTTCATCTTTATAACGATGAACTGGTGTTAATGCGTGACCTAATTGAAGCGGGAAACCTCTCTCAACAGCAAGTAGCATCTATCATCAATAGCTCTGAGACAATTAAGTTCGGCACTGGTGTCGGTTCGGTAAGCGTTAACAACGGTGCGTTTAGCCTTGAAGCAATTCACGACCAAAACTTGTGGAGTGCCATGTCAACTACGCACATGGTCATTATGCTCATTACACTGTCACTTGTAGCTTTAGGCGTCTACTACATCATGACCTTCATTGGCGGCGCGATGTTCACTATGAATAAAGCGCTCAACACCTTAGCGGACGGTGATTTAACCAGCCGCATGAACTTTTTCAAGGTTAGAGATGAGTTTAGTGAAATTGCCATCACGATTGATAAAGTTGCTGAACGTGAGCAGAACTTGGTTATTTCGATTCAAGAGTCTGTCGCACTGATGCAGCAAATCAGCTCTGACCTAAATCAGTCTAACCAACAAACTGCTGAAGTTTCTGGCACTCAGCAAGAGCACCTTAACTCTTTAGCTAGCGCGACAGAACAGATGGCATCAACCATTAGAGAAGTTGCTACTCTTGCTCACGAGTCGAGCACTCAGACGGAAGACGCACGCAGTGTCGCTAGCCAAGGACAATCCAAAGTTGGAAACACGCTTGAATCTATCTCTAAACTTTCTCAGGAGGTTCAATCTGCCTCTGAAGCGGTAGCTGAACTAGATGCCAATGCAGCGCAAATTGATGAAGTCGTTACAACTATCAACGGTATCTCGGAGCAAACCAACTTGTTAGCACTTAACGCTGCGATCGAAGCTGCTCGTGCAGGAGAACAAGGTCGAGGCTTTGCCGTAGTAGCTGACGAAGTGCGCGCCCTTGCGGGTCGAACTCAACAAGCAACTGTTGAGATTCAAACCATGATTGAGGCGCTACAACGCAACAGTCAATCTCTGACTCAGTTAATGGAAACAACGGTAGTTAACGCCTCTGAAGGACAGCAACGCATGTCAGAAGTAGACATTGAAATAGGTTCATTGGCAGACAAGAACCAGTCTATCTCTGATAGCAGCATTCAAATCGCGACGGCAGCTGAAGAGCAAGGTGCGGTAGCAGATAACATTGCCGCTAGCGTCGAGGAGATTCGAGTCCAATCAGACAGCGTGTGTAATATGATTAGCGCAACCGAGTCTAACATCGCTCAGTTACGTAGTCAGAGCGACCAGATGGAAGCCTTACTCACCGGGCTTAAAGCCTAACGACGTCAGAGCCGCCTTTCGCGGCTCTTTTATTTGCTTTTCAATAATACATCCTAGAAAATACCCCACCTTTCCAAACAAACAATTTGAGTAAACCAATGACTCCAGCTATTTATCTAGTCAAAGGACGAGACAAGTCACTTCGCCGCAAACACCCTTGGGTATTTTCTCGTGGGATTCATAAAGTCGAAGGCGAGCCTAAACTTGGCGAAACGGTTGACGTCTTTGCCCATGATGGTAAATGGCTTGCGAAAGCGGCTTACTCACCAAGCTCTCAAATCCGAGCTCGCGTTTGGAGCTTTGAAAAAGAGTCAATCGACAAAGCGTTTTTCATCAAACGTATTCAAGATGCTCAACTCCTGCGTGAAGACATCATTGAACGTGACGGATTGACTGGCTACCGCCTTATTGCTGCTGAGTCTGACGGCTTGCCAGGTATTACCATCGACAAATACCAAGACTACCTAGTGTGTCAGTTATTAAGCGCTGGGGCGGAATACCATAAGCAAACTCTGGTTGACGCTTTAATTGAATGCTTCCCTAACTGTAATGTTTACGAGCGCTCTGACGTGGCTGTACGTAAGAAAGAGGGTTTAGCGGAAACAACTGGCGTTCTTCACGGCCAAGAGCCACCAAGATCAGTCGTTATCGAAGAGAACGGTGTAAAAATCAGTGTTGATATTGTTGGCGGACACAAGACAGGTTTCTACCTAGATCAAAGAGATAGTCGCCAACAGGCAATGAAGTATATCAAAGACAAAGAAGTGCTCAACTGCTTCTCATACACTGGCGGCTTTGGTCTATATTCACTAAAAGGCGGCGCAAAACGCGTTATTAACGCAGATGTGTCTCAACCTGCTCTCGATACCGCGAAATACAACGCAGAACTTAACGAATTCGATATATCAAAGAAACGCGCTGTATTCCTCAATGCAGACGTGTTCAAATTGCTACGCGAATACCGTGACCAAGGCACTAAATTTGATGTTGTGATTATGGATCCGCCTAAGTTCGTTTCGAGCAAAAACAACTTAACCTCTGGCGCTAACGGCTATAAAGATATCAACATGCTGGCGATGCAAATCCTAAAGCCTGGCGGCACACTACTGACCTACTCTTGCTCTGGCTTAATGAGTGGAGAAC
>NZ_JATABG010000436.1:0-2538 GCF_036533755.1 Vibrio sp. M260118
CCGTTGCGCGCTTTTCTGGTGAAGAGTTTATTTTGTTGCTACCAGAGTTATCAGACAACAATGCGTTTAGCACAATTCAGTCAATTCAAAATCAAGTATCTAAACTGCCGTTCAAGTTCCGCGATCGTAACCTGACCATTACCCTCTCCGCCGCAAGTACTTCCTTTAAAGACTCCGACACCCCAGAAGAAGTGTTAGAAAGAATTAATCTTTGTCTAAACGAAGCCAAAACGCTTGGCAAAAACCAGCTCGTTTGGCGTTAAACCCCACCTCGCAAAAACTCATATCCATATATGCGGTGATTGATCTTTATATATCAATTAGTTAGGTTTATTATTTACAAAAAGCTGCTAAGCTTAAAGGACGTTCGCTTAATTTCCCCCGATTTTTGCGGCGTATATAAACAATAACAATAATGATGTCTCACTCGCTGTGAGAACCGCTGTCTTGTCAAGGAGGTCACTATGATCACGCACATTAGTCCAGCAGGCAGTATGGATCTACTCTCTCAACTTGAAGTTGAGCGCCTTAAGAAGACCGCTTCTAGTGATCTATACCAACTCTACCGCAACTGTACTCTCGCGGTTCTCAACTCAGGTAGCCATACGGATAACTCCAAAGAGCTGCTTGATAAATATAAAACTTTCGATGTGAATGTGGTTCGTCGCGAACGTGGTATCAAGCTTGAGCTGACTAATGCACCAGAGCACGCATTTGTTGACGGTGAAATCATTAAGGGCATTCAAGAGCACCTGTTCTCTGTGCTACGCGACATCGTGTACGTCAATATGCACCTTGCTGATAACCAGCGCCTCAACCTGACCAATGCCAGTCACATTACTAACCTAGTTTTCGGTATTTTAAGAAATGCTGGCGCACTGACGATTGGCCTAGAGCCAAACCTAGTGGTTTGTTGGGGGGGTCACTCAATTAATGCCACCGAGTATCAATATACACGTGAAGTTGGTCATGAACTTGGCTTACGCGAACTCAACATATGTACCGGCTGTGGGCCTGGTGCAATGGAAGGGCCAATGAAAGGGGCGGCCATTGGACATGCCAAGCAACGCTACTATGAGCAGCGTTATTTAGGTCTAACCGAGCCGTCGATCATTGCGGCTGAGCCACCAAACCCAATCGTTAACGAACTGGTTATCATGCCTGACATAGAAAAACGTCTTGAAGCCTTTGTACGAATCGGCCATGGCATTGTGATCTTCCCAGGTGGTGCTGGTACAGCTGAGGAGTTGCTCTATATACTCGGCATTATGATGCACCCTGAAAATGCCAATCAGCCACTGCCTATCGTTCTAACAGGACCAAAGGAGAGCGAGGAATACTTCCGCTCTATTGACCGCTTTATTGGCGATACGCTCGGCGAAGTCGCTCAAAAGCACTATCAAATCGTTATTGACGACCCAGCGAAAGTGGCGCAAATCATGAAACACGGTATGAGTGATGTTCGTCAGTACCGAAAAGATACCGATGACGCATATAGCTTCAATTGGTCTCTCAAAATTGAGCCAGAGTTCCAACTGCCATTTGAGCCGACTCACGATAATATGGCGAGCCTGGATTTACACCTCAATCAGCGCCCAGAAAATCTTGCGGCAGCGCTGCGCCAGGCATTCTCGGGCATTGTTGCAGGTAACGTTAAAGCGGAAGGTATCCGTGAGATTGAACATCACGGGCCATTTATATTAGATGGTGACGAAGTTTTAATGGAGAAAATGGATAAGCTATTGCAAGACTTTGTCAAGCAAGACCGGATGAAGTTACCAGGTGGTACTGCCTACGAGCCTTGTTATAAGATCAAGACCTCAGGTTAGTGCCGTTTACCAGACTGACTAGCAATCTCAACCTCAATCTATACAATAAGGGCTCCAAGCCCTTATTTTTGTTTAATTGTATGTCTATTCATCTTGTTATTATCGATGCCCTCAACCTAATCCGACGCGTTCATTCCGCGCAGCCTGATGCCAGTGATATAGCAAGAACAATGACTACAACTACCCGCACCCTACACAGAATCTTGTCGGAGTCCCAACCGACTCACATTATTGCGGTGTTTGACCATCACCTACAGCAACGTGGTTGGCGAGCCGAGATTCTTCCACAATATAAACAGAACCGTAAACCTATGCCAGAGCCTTTACTAGAGGGCTTAGAAGCGATACAGGATGCTTGGTGGAAGTTAGGTATAGATTCACTGCTTTCAGATGGCGACGAAGCTGATGATTTAGTAGCGACATTAGCGACTAAGGTTGCCAGCCACGGCGAGAAAGTGACCATTATTTCAACCGACAAAGGTTACTGCCAACTGCTTTCTCCAACCCTACAGATCCGCGACTACTTCCAACACCGCTGGTTAGACGAGCCATTTATAGAAAACGAGTTTGGTGTAAAACCGACTCAGCTTGCTGACTACTGGGGGCTAACGGGAATAAGCTCTAGCCAAGTACCTGGTGTGCCAGGTGTGGGGCCAAAAGCTGCAAAAGAGATTTTGACTCAGTTTAACGATATTGAACAAGCCTATGC
>NZ_JATABG010000437.1:0-2532 GCF_036533755.1 Vibrio sp. M260118
ATGATAAAGGCAATCTTGGTTTTTGCAGTGATTTTGCAGATCATTGTAGCCGTACAAAGCGAGGGTCTTGCCCGTTCACTAGCCGAACTAACTGCATTTCTGCTTGTCTGCGCCTTCGTGTTTAATCTAAAAGCGTCTAAGCGAAGCAAACTACAAGGCAATATTGATAACGCTTAAGCTAGGGTCAGCCAAGCGAGCGATGTCGTTGAAATTAAAATCCACAGCGTCACCCCAAACAATAATGGCTTAGGTCCTGCAGATTTGAGCTTTTCCACTGAAATGCCACAGCCGATTAAAAACAGACACACAACCAAAGCCCGTTTTGCTAAGTCGAATACGGTTTGATAAACGGTATCAAACTGAGGCATTAGGTCGCTGATTGCAATCGCTGCGCAGTAGAACAAGATGAAGTAAGGAATGGTGATTTTCTTCGATTCATTGCGAAATAGGAATGCACTAAAAATAGCGACTGGAATGATCCACAGTGCACGCGCCAGTTTTAGCGTGGTTGCGGTGGTGAGTGCTTCTTCGCCATAGGCAGACGCTGCGCCAACCACGGATGACGTATCGTGAATAGCGATGGCGGCCCAAGTACCAAACGTATGTTGGTCGAGGTTTAATGCGTGGCCGATGACCGGGAAAACAAAGAGAGCAATAGAGTTAAGTACGAATACCGTCGCCAGTGATAGACCAATTTGTTCATCGTTGGCTTTAATCGCAGGTGAAACAGCGGCAATTGCGCTCCCACCACAGATAGCGGTACCTGAAGCTATCAAGTAGCCAGTTTCTCTGTTCAGTCTCATTGCTTTAGCGACCCACCAACCAATGATTAGCGTACTGACAATTGTCACGACGATAATACCAATACCGTCAGAAGTGACTGCCAATGCTTGCTCAAACTCAATCCCGAACCCTAGGCCAACGATCGAGTAGGCGAGCAGCTTTTTGGTTAGCTTTGCGAAGTTGAGCTCTTCTGGCACCAAGCCGAGAGATGCTAATAAAAAGCCGATAACTAACGCGGTTGGCGAGGTAATAAAAGGCGCTAAGCAAAGCAGCAATGCAAGCCAAAAAGGGAGATGTTTCTTAACGTTAGTCATGGATGAAAGCTGTTTTAACCGAGCAATGAAAACAAGTGAGCAGTTTACCGAACTCTACATGATAAGTAGAGCTGAATGAATTGAACAAGCGTTAAGACAAACTGAACGCTTGTTCCTGATGGTGATGATTAACGCCATTCGCCTCTGAGTTTGGATACTTGCTCTTGCATTGTTGAGGTTGAAGCGTCTTTTGATTTAACTGGATTACCGACTTCAATTTCAATTTTAGACCAGAACCGAGTCGGTAGTCCTTTGCAAGCAGAGCCCTTGTAACGGCTGAAGTAACTTCCCCAAAGGCCTTTGATAGCAATTGGAATGACGGGTACAGGGCTGCGTTTAAGGATCAGATCCATCCCGCGCATAAACTCACCAATTTCACCATCGGAGGTTAAGCGACCCTCAGGGAAGATACAGACAATGTGTCCTTCCGCGAGTGCTTGTTCAACTTCACTGAATGCTCTGATGATGGAACGTCTGTTAGTCGCTGAAATTGGAATAACGCCCGCCCGCTTTAAAAAACGTTTAAGCGGTGGCAGGTTTGCATACTCTTCTTCCATCACAAAGCGTATCAGCCTTGGGCAAACCGCACTTAGTAGCAAGGCGTCCATGTAGCTAACATGGTTACAGACTAGAAGAGCACCGCTTTTCTCCGGCAAGTTGTGGGTGTTTTTATGTGTCACTCGGTACATAGTATGAGTGACGATCCAAGTTAAAAAACGCACCACAAAAATAGGGACTTGTAGGAATAAGTAGCCGGCGATTAAGAGGTTTAATCCGGCGAGCAGCAAAAACAGTTGTGGGATCGAGAGGTCGAGCACGCTTAGGCAAACAATGCCGAGTATTGCACTTCCTACCATGAATAGAGAGTTATAAATGTTCAAAGCCGCAATAACTTGCGCTCTTTCACTAGGTTTAGCTCTTTGTTGCATTAGGGCATAAAGAGGCACAATAAATACACCGCTAGAAGCGCCAAGCAATAGCAGATAAGCAAATACAGACCAAAGTGGTTTGTACGTTACAAACTCTGAAAAGCTAGCGAATTCAGGTAAGTACTCTGGTATAGATGTGGCCATTAAGTAGCCGAATACGGAAATCCCTAAACTACCGAGCGGCACGATTCCTACTTCAATACGGTGGTTAGATAGTTTGTCACAAGCTAGAGAGCCAACCGCAATGCCTACCGAAAATAGTGCGAGTAAAAAAGACACAGCGCTCTCTGCGCCATTAAGGTGAAGCTTGGTAAAGTTTGGGAACTGAGTTAGATAAGTTGCGCCAAGAAACCAGAACCAACTGATTGCCATCAGCGCTCGGAAAATTGTTTTATCGGCTTTGGCAATGGCGATGGTCTGTTTTGTTTGTTTCACAGGTTGCCATTTGAACTTTAACTCGGGTGCACTAGCAGGCGCTTCAGGTATCGAGCGACTAGAGATATAAC
>NZ_JATABG010000438.1:0-2517 GCF_036533755.1 Vibrio sp. M260118
GGTAAGCAGGGCCGTACTTCTACAAAGGGTTTCAAGCTCTGCTTGTGCCTGATGCGCCTTGCTGTAGAGAATATCAAAATCTGTGTAAGGTTGAACGGGGGCCGATGACATTGATTGAATGCCATACAATCCACTTAGGTTATGTTTGAATGTTTTCGAGCATACTTCGTTGTTAGTAGAACGACTTTCCTCATTACTCGGTGCGATTGGAATAGCGGCAAATGCTGGTGCACGGCTGAGCATTAAAAGAATCAGGGCCGTAGTTCGCAAAAATAGGCTCATTCACTCTCCTTGATGTGTAGGACATAGCTAAAAAGGGGGCTAAAAAAGCTAATATCGCTAGTACTACTCATCTCTATATAGATAGTGGGGGCAATTTCTGCATTTCCAATCGTATTCGTCTGCTCATGTACAAAACTATGAACACTTTCTCATTTTCCGTGTATCAAGTTAGAGCTTACCCGTTACCAAAGGTTCATCTTTAAGATGTAACCAATTATATCGTTTGAAAATGAACCAAATCTGAACCGATTTTTTAAGATTGCCACTAGTTGATGCTTTCAGATAGGCTATGTGTCAGAAAGATAAAGTCAGAATAAGAGTATTACCAATGAAAGACCCAGAGTTTTGGCATAGCAAATGGGCCGCGAACCAAATCGGTTTTCACCTAGAAGACGTCAACCCGTTATTGATTAAGTACTGGCAGAAAACAAAGCCAAACCACGAAGACAATGTGTTTGTTCCTTTGTGCGGCAAATCAGAAGATTTAGTCTGGCTTGCAACGAAACACTCGGACCTGCAAGGGGTTGAGCTAAGTAATATCGCGGTACGCGCTTTCTTTGCTGAACATTTTTACACGCCGATGGTGATGCCCGTAGGTCAACATGAACTGTTTCAGTTTGATGAGTTGTCTATCTATGTCGGTGACTACTTTACCGCGCCAATCAAGCCAGTTGATATTGTTTATGATCGAGCTTCGTTGGTCGCGCTACCTCAAGCGATGCGAGTGCAGTATGTGGACAAGATAAAATCGCTACTTAAACCTGGTGGTCGTATTTTGCTCGTAACGCTAGATTATGATCAGTCGTTAATGTCAGGGCCTCCGTTCTCAGTGCCAGAGTCGGAAGTCAGAGAACTGTACCAAGGTTATAAAGTGACTAAGCTTGAAAGCAATCCAGAGGCCGATAGACCGCCGAAAATGGCTAAGCAGCCATCAGCAAGGTTTGTTGAAGAAGTGTATCTGATTGAGAGCGCCTAGTTCACCTGGACAATAGAAAAGGGCTTGGTTGTGATAACCAAGCCCTTCTATCTCTATGACGTGAAGACGGTTAGTAAACAATCTTAACTTTAGCAGCGCTCTGTTTCGCATCTTCAATTGCTTGCTCAATAGATTCGCGTCGAGTGATAGCAACCCCTAGGCGACGACGTCCGTCGATGTCCGGCTTACCAAATAAGCGTAGCTGAGTTTGTGGCGCAGCTAGTGCTTCTTGCATACCTTCAAAGCGAATATTTCGTGAAGTGCCTTGGCCTAAGATGACCGCTGATGCCGCAGGGCCGTACTGAGTAATGCTCGCAATTGGCATTCCGGTAAATGCGCGAACATGCAAAGCAAACTCTGAACTATCTTGAGACATCAAGGTGACTAGACCTGTGTCATGCGGGCGAGGGGAGACTTCGTTAAAGATCACCTTATCTCCTTTAACAAACAGCTCAACACCAAAAATACCGTAACCACCAAGTGCATTGACTACCTTACCCGCTGCATCTTGTGCTGCTGCAAGCGCTTGGTCTGTCATCTGTTGTGGCTGCCAAGATTCACGATAGTCACCGTCTTCTTGTCGGTGGCCAATTGGCGCGCAGAAATGAACTCCGTCTACAGCGCGAACGGTAAGAAGGGTGATCTCATAATCGAAATCAATGAAGCCTTCGACAATCACACGGCCCGCGCCAGTACGACCACCTTGTTGTGCGTAGTTCCAAGCTTTGTCGATATCTTCTCGAGTTTTAAGTACGCTCTGGCCTTTACCTGAAGAGCTCATTACTGGCTTACAAACACAAGGCAGCCCGACGGTTTCTACTGCGGCAGTAAATTCTTCGTAGTTGTCAGCAAAGCGGTATGGTGAAGTCGTGAGCTGGAGTTCTTCTGCAGCTAAGCGACGAATGCCTTCGCGGTTCATCGTGAGTTTGGTCGCGTTCGCTGTTGGTACAACATTTAGGCCTTGTGCTTCTAGCTCAACCAAGGTTTCAGTGGCAATAGCTTCAATCTCAGGCACAACGTAATGTGGCTTTTCTTTTTCAATGATGGCTTGTAGCGCATTACCATCAAGCATATCTAATGTGTAGCTACGATGAGCAACTTGCATTGCTGGCGCATTTTCATATCGATCGCAAGCAATAACTTCAAGACCAAGACGCTGACATTCAATGGCGACTTCCTTACCCAGTTCTCCTGACCCTAAAAGCAGAACGCGTGTTGCACTATTTGTTGTTGCTGTACCAAACATAATTAACCCTAAA
>NZ_JATABG010000439.1:0-2516 GCF_036533755.1 Vibrio sp. M260118
TTCACATGCCGCTTCGCGACATTAGTATCCCGTCTGTCGACAAAAGGACTTGCCGATACCTACCCTACGCAATGTTCACTCAGCCCGAATGTCATTACGCGTATCCCCCAGATCGTCTTGATAAAAGACTCAGCTTCCGAGATTGCGGCGAAAATTAGCATAAATTGATTCAATCTGGCAATATTTTTTGCAAGCACGCTGAAAATATTGAGGCTACTTTCAATAAAAAGACCAACCACAATGGGTTGGCCTTCATACTTTATAATCAGGTTACTGTGTCGGTCTTGAGCACCTGATTGAGCATCTCTAACTCGCTAACAATCGAGTTGCTTTCAATCAAGCCTGCATCTTCGAAGGCGGTGGTCACACCCTCTAGGACAATGGTTTGGCCACGTCCTTCATCGGTGACCGTCATGACCACATCATCACCATCGACTACTGCATCAATAGAATCTATCAGATCACCGACCTCTACATTGTCATCGTCTTCCAATATCGCGCGTAAGTCGATGAGATCCCTGCCCAACTCAAAGTTATCAATCACATCGGTGCCATTGTCGAGCGTGTTGTCGAGCCAAACGAATATATTATCATCGCTATCACCAAGCATGACTTGGTTACCGATATCAGCCTCTACGTTTCCTGAATCGTCAGCAGTTACTACCTGATACTCAGGTGATTCGGTAATATCTATAGAAACCGTCCGCTCTTCACTAATAAGCAAGCCACTATCCACAGCAACATAGCCGAACGTTACATCTTTCACGACATCTTCATTACCCGAAAGGTATCGGATCTCATAGCTACCACCGGTAGAGTCAAAGGTCATTCCAACGATTGGATCATCCGGCGACGAATAGCTGAACTCGTAATAGATATTGGCATTACCAACATCGGACGGGTCTTTAGAGTATTCCTCAGTGACAAAGCCTCCACTAGCCAACTCGTAAGTAACTAAAACAACACTACCTTTAGCGAAGTTACCGCCTAAACCATCTAAGCCAAAGTTCACCACCGTCAATGGGTTGCTTCGTAAATTGAAGATGATTTGCTCGCCAGGCTGTAGACCATTACCTTGGTTATCCGCTATACCATAACCAACATGTGGTTGAGTGCCTTCATACTGTTTTAGCTTAGCATTGGGACTGCCGTTTGGATTCTGGTCAACAAAAGTAACGGTGATTTGGTTACCATTTTCTAACGTAACGACTCGTTCGACATCAGACACAGGTTCGCCCCAATTATCAAAGCCTCCAACGAGTTCTATTCCATCAGGATCTCCGCTTGTGCCCAGCTCAAACTCTTCACCAACACCCGGAACATAAACGATGTTATTGGGTACAAACATTTTGGCGAGGTTTGCAGGATCTTCCATATCGTAATCATCGATGGATATTAAGTCGGATTCTGTGATTACTCGTGTCACGCCATCTTCGATGTAGAGCAAAGTGCCACTATCAGGTAAAGACGAAAGCATAATAAGTACCTGAGTACCAGACGAATCATCATCCTCATCTGAAACCCTATCTAGTGACGCATCATCAGAATCGAAAATGATTGGCACAAATATCGCCGTGCCAGCATCGACAGAAAAGTCCATCGCTTCTGGTCGTTCGTTGACATCTCGTTCTTTCATGGTGACGTTGATGATGTCCGTCAGTCCACCCGTATCAGTAGCCGTCACTTTCAAATCATGCATATTTGGTGTCGACTCAAAGTCATTGGTAAACGCCGCAGCACCTGCTTCGGTTAAGAAAATCTCACCGGTCTCTTCATCAATACGATAAAGCGGTACGCCGTCTATCTCGACATTGGTCGTAATGCTGTATGTAACACTGTCATCGGCATCCAAATCCGTCGCCGATACTTGTCCCAAGGCAACTGTGATTAGGCTATTTTCATCGTAGGTAAACTCATAACCACCGTCTGGCTCGTCAGACTTAGGCGGCTCGTTAAGACCAAGCTCAGTAAAGGTCACATCCACATCAACGGATTGCGGTTCTCCTATACCATCACCTTCGGTAACAGTCACGACGATTGGGTGGGAGTTTGCTAGCTGCTCGAAATCGTTGGTGAATGAAGCAGCGCCCGCGTCGGTTAAGCTAATTTCACCGGTATCGGGATCGATTTGGAACAGATCTTCGCCGCCTTCGTTCTGAATGTTAGTTGAAATACTAAAAACCAACACATCATTATCAGGGTCAGTTGCAGCGACTTGACCAATTGGTGTTCCAGCAGGAGTATTTTCTTGGAAACTAAATGAGTATGCACCATCTTCAAAAGCAAATGCTGTAGGTTGCTCGTCACCTTCGCCTCCCCCAGGGACGAAATCATCCGTTGCTACAAACTGTGGTAAGTCGTTTGTACCATTGATTGTCACGGTGACACTGCCGATAGTCCCATCGGTCGACTCAATTGGGAATACATCGACGAGTGAATCCCCAACATTAAGCTCATCAAAAGCGCTATTTGCAACGTATGTCCAATTGCCATCTGAATCAATCGAGAATACACCG
>NZ_JATABG010000440.1:0-2507 GCF_036533755.1 Vibrio sp. M260118
CCATTGAACCACGCTCGCTAAAACCAGACCGATTAGAACGGTGAGAGCGACACTGGCAGCCGAGAAAACAATCGTCCAGATGAAAATGCTGATAAACGGCTGTTTAATGCCTTCATCTTTCCATACTCGCTCAAAGTTCTCAGCACCGATTTTAATGATAAAACCAGGAGAAACTGTGTTACCTACAAATTCGCCATTTTCATTAATTGGCTGATAGAAACCTTCATCGAAATTAGGCTTAAGGTACACGTTGTTACGGTTGTCGTAGAGTGTTTCACCGTCGTCTTGCAGTGTGTAGTTTTGTACTACAGCAGCAAACTTACGTAGGCCACTCATACGTACATCTTCACCAGTCGGGAAATGTAGGTCAATGCCACTGATCGTTGCACGGTTTTTAACGATCGTTTTAATCGCTTCTTTCTCGCCTTCAACAGCATCAACAACAGCTAGGTCTAAGTCAGTAGGTGCATTCGCTGCTAGTTGAAAACCGTCCGTTACGTAAAGCTGCTCATCTTTTTTAATGGCAATTTTGTAGCCATCTTCCGTGTTGTACAGCGTGAACGGGTAGCTGTCTCCACTTTGGAAAGTGCGATCAAGTAAGACCGATTGAGCACGCTCTAATGAGAGCTGGTTTTTAGCACTGTAGTTAGTGAAGGCAAGACCTACGGTGTACGCCAAAGGGAAAAGAATGAATAGAATCATTCCGGCAATACCTGGGTAGATATAGCGGTGAGCGTAGGTCTTTTTACTACCAAAAATGTAGATTGCCAAAGAGGTTAATATCAGGGTAAGAAGGGCAAATGCCATCTCACCACGGGAATACATTAAGATCGTTGCATATCCATTTACGATGCCGACGCTGCCTAGCAACGCCCACTTAATGAACACACTTTTACTTGAGGGCAAGCTCGTTGACGGGGATGGCATGGCGCCTGTACCTTGAACTGACTGCATAAATAGAACCTGCTAGCGATAAATTAAACTTGAAAAGAAGGAGGGGTTACCCCCTCCTTAAAAGGTAGAACTTAATTACTTAGTCATTTGAGTTTCTGCATCTGCAAGTGCTGCATCTACAGTTTGGCGACCATCAACAATGTTGATGATTGCGTTTTTCGCGCTGCCCCAGAATGCGTTCATCTGAGGGATGTTTGGCATGATTTCACCATTCATCGCGTTATCCATTGTTGCTGCGATGCGCTTATCTGCATCTAGCTCACGTTGGAAAGAGTTAAGAGCAACCGCGCCTAGTGGCTTGTCGTCGTTAACTTTACGTAGACCATCGTTAGTTAGTAGGTAGTTCTCTAGGAACTCAACTGCTAGATCTTTGTTTGGAGAAGCAGTGCTGATACCCGCTGTTAGTACACCAACGAAAGGTTTGCTTGTTTGACCGTTGAACTTAGGAAGCGTCGCAACACCGTAGTTGATGCCAGACTTATCAACGTTACCCCATGCCCAAGGACCGTTGATAGTCATCGCAGTTTCGCCTTGGTTGAATGCAGACTCAGATACTGAGTAATCCATGTCTGAAGAGATAACGCCTTTGTCTACTAGACCTTTAACAAAGTTCATAGCGTCTTTAACGCCTTCTTTTGCAATACCTGCATCTTTAACGTCGTAGCCGTTTGCACCGTATTTGAACGCGTAACCACCATCAGCAGCCATTAGCGGCCATGTGAAGTACGGTTCTTTTAGGTTCCACATGATTGCAGACTTGCCTTCTTTCTTAAGCTTAGCGTCGATTTCTGCAACTTCTTCCCAGCTCTTAGGTGGAGTTGGTACTAGGTCTTTGTTGTAGATTAGAGAAAGAGCTTCTACAGCTACTGGGTAACCGATTAGCTTGCCATCGTATTGAACTGCATCCCATGCGAAATCAACGATACCCGCTTTAATTTCTGGAGAAGGTTTAACCTCTGCTAGAAGACCTGCTTCTGCGTAACCACCGAAACGGTCGTGAGCCCAGAACACGATATCAGGACCATCACCAGTAGCAGCTACTTGAGGGAAGCGATCTTGAAGACCATCTGGGTGAGCTACTGTTACTTTAATACCAGTATCTTCTTCAAACTTCTTACCAACTTCCGCTAATCCGTTGTAGCCTTTATCCCCGTTGATCCAGATTGTTAATTGACCTTCTTCGATAGCAGCATTAGCACCAAAAGAGCCAAGAGCAACAAGAGTACTTAGTGCTACTGTGCTTAGGGCATTTTTCATGTTCATATCCTTTTTATATTTGTGTTGTAGGGCTCAACCCAGAGGTTTCACCGTATTTCAGCAATTATTTTCAGCCAAACTGGTTAATGTCTCATCCTCCTACTCCCTACGCCCTAGCTATTATGGACTATTTTCGTGATCCCCATCGTTACGAGTTAGTGACCAACTTCTCAATTAGCGCTGTTAATGTGATCGATTTCAACATGTAAGAAAGAAAATATTTGAACTCGATCTCGCAATGCGTTCTACACCTCTAATCTGCTCCTCCCCTACTACTCCCCCTACAAAAAGTTAAC
>NZ_JATABG010000441.1:0-2481 GCF_036533755.1 Vibrio sp. M260118
GGACAAGTCACGGCGTTCATTGGCCCATCGGGGTGTGGTAAGTCAACGCTACTGCGCTGTATTAATCGCATGAACGATTTGGTGGAAGGCTGTCGCGTTGAAGGTAAAGTTAAGCTACATGGTAAGAACGTCTATCATCCGAAAGTTGATGTGGCGACGTTGCGCCGCCGCGTTGGAATGGTTTTTCAACGTCCAAATCCGTTTCCCAAGTCAATTTATGAAAATGTCGTTTATGGCCTGAGGTTACAGGGAATTAATAACAGCCGAGATCTGAATGACGCAGTAGAGCGTTCACTAAGAGCCGCAGCATTGTGGGATGAGGTGAAAGATCGCTTACATGAAAACGCATTTGGTCTCTCTGGTGGTCAGCAGCAACGTTTGGTGATTGCACGTGCGATTGCGATTGAGCCTGAGGTGTTATTGCTTGATGAACCAACCTCTGCACTTGATCCTATTTCCACTTTAACCATCGAAGAGCTGATCAACGAACTCAAAACGCAATATACTGTTGTTATCGTTACTCATAACATGCAACAGGCGGCACGAGTCAGTGATCACACGGCGTTTATCCACATGGGTAAACTGATTGAGTACTCTGATACAGACTCTATCTTCACCTCGCCACTGAAGAAACAGACGGAAGATTATATTACTGGCCGTTACGGCTAATTCGTTAGAATTAGATGTTTTAAACTATCCATTGGGAGAAGCACGTTAACTATGAATTTTGGACGCCACATTTCAGGTCAATTCAATGCTGAGTTAGAGTCGATCCGAACCCATGTACTTACCATGGGTGGTTTGGTCGAGCAGCAGCTTTCGTTTGCGATGCAGGCTTTGCACAAGGAAGATATTGAGCTGGCGAGAAAGGTGGTTCGTGACGATCATAAAGTTAACGCGATGGAAGTCTCGATTGATGAAGCTTGTACTCGAATCATTGCTAAGCGCCAACCGACAGCGAAAGATCTCCGTTTGATCATGGCGATCATAAAAACCATTACTGACTTAGAACGTATTGGTGATGTAGCGACTAAGATTGCGTATGTTGCGATTGAAAGCCCATCTTCGAAAGAGCGTCAGTTTCATGTCTCGTTAGAACCCCTATGTCGCCAAGCGATAACTATGTTACACCAAGTACTTGATGCTTTTGCTCGTATGGATGTCGATGCTGCCGCTGAAGTGTACAAGCTCGATGATAAGATAGATGCGGAATACGAAGCCGTGATCCGACAGTTGATGACATACATGATGGAAGACCCGAAGAATATTCCTAACATTCTTCAGGTGATGTGGTCTGCCCGCGCGATTGAGCGTGTTGGCGATCGCTGCCAGAATATCTGCGAATACATCATCTACTTTGTTAAGGGTAAAGATGTTCGCCACTTGGGCGAACAAAGCATTGATGACGCCCTGCGTTAGAAGTAGACAAGTTCCCTAGCGGTTGAGAGACAAACAGGCGCTGCGAGGCTTTACGCACAATTGAGTTCTTGCGACAAAACCAGAAGGTTTAAAACTAAATTGTAAAACAGATCTTTCGCCATGGGTTAGTCTTAATACTTTTGCGGAACAAAGGTTTGCTCTTCATGTGGAGCTCGAATATAGCCTTCTTTGTTAAGTACGGGTAGTTCAATTTCAGGGTAGGCTATGTTTTGATACTCAATTTGATCAAGCAGATGGCTGATGCAGTTGAGACGCGCTCGTTTTTTATCATCTGAAGGTACCACCCACCAAGGGCACTGCTTAGTATCGGTATAGGCAAACATCTTGTCTTTGGCTTCAGAATACTCTGCCCAGCGATTACGAGATTCTAAATCCATAGGGCTGAACTTCCAGCGTTTGATAGGAGTGTTAATGCGTTCTAGGAAGCGCTTTTCCTGTTCTTCATCTGAAACGGAAAACCAGTATTTGAGCAAGATGATCCCAGAACGCTGCAACATACGTTCAAATTCAGGGCAAGATCGCAGAAATTCTTCGTATTGCTCATCTGTGCAAAAGCCCATCACTTTCTCAACGCCCGCTCGGTTGTACCAGCTACGATCGAAAAGTACGATTTCACCTGCAGCAGGAAGATGGGCAACATAACGTTGGAAGTACCACTGAGTTTTCTCTTTTTCAGTCGGAGCGGGTAGGGCGGCAACTCGACATATTCTTGGGTTGAGTTTTTCTGTGATGCGCTTGATGACACCGCCTTTTCCTGCCGCGTCCCGACCTTCAAAGATAACAACAACTTTTAGCCCTTGTTGCTTAACCCACTCCTGTAGCTTAACCAACTCAATTTGCAGGCGTTGAAGCTCCTTTTCATAATACTTCTTATAGAGTTTACTCTTGCCCATAATGCACTCCTTTGTTATCAAAAGGTTAGCACTAGTGAGCATTAGATGAGAGATTTATCGCTAACAATTGAGAGTCTTTACGACTTTTTCAATCGCATTTCGGCTTGTCACTGGAATAGCGAAATCGTCGATGTTTTGCTGACCCATG
>NZ_JATABG010000442.1:0-2465 GCF_036533755.1 Vibrio sp. M260118
AGCTTGATGCGGAGTCTGGGTTTGGATCAATGAAGATGTGCATGTGATTGAACGCCGCTTGCAAACGAATATGCTTAGAAAGCAACATTCCGTTACCAAACACGTCCCCAGCCATATCACCGACACCAATTGCCGTAAAATCTGTGGTTTGACAGTTAATACCCATCTCGCGGAAATGACGTTTGACCGACTCCCAACCACCTTTGGCCGTGATCCCCATAGCTTTGTGGTCGTAACCATTAGAACCACCAGACGCAAATGCATCACCTAACCAGAAGTTGTATTCCTCTGATACCGAGTTAGCAAGATCCGAGAATGTCGCAGTTCCTTTATCAGCAGCCACAACCAAGTATGGGTCATCCTCATCATGGCGCACGACATTGTTAGGATGCACGACCTCGCCTTCAACGATGTTGTCCGATACATCAAGCAGTGCGCGAATAAAGCGTTTATAACAGCGCTGACCTTCCGCAAAGATCTCATCGCGGCCAGTGACTAGTGGCTGGCGCTTACACACAAAACCACCTTTCGCTCCCACTGGTACAATAACCGTGTTCTTAACCTGTTGCGCTTTTACTAAACCAAGTATTTCAGTACGGAAATCCTCTTGGCGATCAGACCAACGCAAGCCACCACGCGCAACTTTACCACCACGCAAGTGAACACCTTCAATGTCTGGGGCATAGACGAAGATCTCAAACGCAGGCACAGGTTGAGGGATTTCAGGGATATCACTTGGTTTCATTTTAAGTGATAGCCAAGGTTTATGCTGCTTATTGTCGTCCAACTGATAGTAGTTAGTGCGCAATGTTGCAGTGATCATTTCGATGTAACGGCGGATAATACGATCGTCGTCCAAACTCTCAACATGATCTAACTGTTCAGTCATCTTAGCGATAAGATCATGCTGACCTTTCTGACTGCCTTTGAATTTTGGTTCAAAACGTTTCGCAAATAGATCAACCAACCCCTTGGCTAATTCAGGATAGTGACTGAGTGTATCCTCGATGTACTGTTGACTAAATGGGAAGCCCACTTGGCGCATGTAACGAGCATAAGCACGCAAAATTGATATCTCACGGCCCGATAATGAAGCACCTAACACCAAGCGGTTAAATCCATCACTTTCTAACTCACCCGCCCAGATTGCAGCAAAGGCTTGTTGGAAACGATCACGCGCTTGACGAAGATCAACCGTCTCTTCGCTCTTGTGCAGCATGGAGAAATCAAGGATCCAGTAGACTTGTCCGTTCGCCTTGCGAACTTCATATGGCGACTCACCAATCACGCGTAAGCCCAAGTTTTCCAACATAGGCATGACATCGGATAAGTGTATAGGCTCATCACGGTGGTAGAGTTTGAGCCGTACTGATTTCGAATCGGCACCGAGTTCTTGTGGACGATAGAAAAGCATACCGAGTTTGTTGTCATCACTTAGCTTTTCAAGTCGCTCGATATCCGCTACCGAAGAACCTGGCATCACATCTTCTTTGTACGAACGTGGGAATGCACGTAGGTAATCTTTCGATAGTGGCAGCCCCTTACTTTCACCAAAGTTCGCCACGATCGCTTCTGATAAACGATCATCCCAAGTTGAAGATGCTTCCATTAAGTTTTGCTCAATCGTTTTAACGTCTACGTCCATGTTGTTATTATCAACACGAACAATATAGTGAGTTCGAGCTAGTGGGCTCTCAGAAAAATAGGTCGTGAACTCAACTTCTTGCTTACAACCAAAGTACTGTTTAAGGATCCGTTGGGTTTGGCGACGTAACTCTGTGTTGTAACGATCTTTAGTGACGTAGACCATACAGCTAAAGAAACGACCGAACGGGTCTTTGCGTACAAACAAGCGCAGCATGTCACGATCTTGCATCTGCACTACACCCATACCGACTTCAAGCAGCTCTTCTTCTTTTGCTTGTAGAAGTTCATCACGTGGGTAGTTTTCTAAAATATTGTGCAGTGCTTTATAGGAATATGAACCTTCACGATAACCGCTCGCCTCAAGAATACGCCCTACTTTTTCACGAATCAGTGGGATGCCTTGAACGCTCTGGTTATATACCGCAGAAGTGTAAAGACCAGTGAAGCGATGCTCACCAATCACTTTGCCATTTTTATCAAACTTCTTGATACCAATGTAATCGGTATAAGCTGGGCGATGGATACGCGACGCTTGATTGCCTTTGGTGACAATCAGCAGAAATGGCTTTTTAGCTTCCAGGCGAGCCGAATCTGGAAAATCAGAAAGCTTAACGGTACGAACGCGTTCACAGTTGGCAAATAAACCTAAGCCTTTATCGGCAGTCGGTCGCAGCTCAGTATCGCCATCAACGGATACAAGGTCATACTCTTTGTATCCCATAAAGGTGAAGTTATGATCCCCTAACCAACGAAGGAACTGGATCGACTCATCATAACGATCACCTTGGATCTCAACCTTTCCTTGTTGTGATTCTACT
>NZ_JATABG010000443.1:0-2448 GCF_036533755.1 Vibrio sp. M260118
GCCTGACATAAATTCAGGAGTACTAACGGAACGGTTTAAGGGAGAGAAAATTGAACGGACCGCTTGCTGTAAAATCAAGCTGATACCAAAAGTGGCTAACAGAGTTTCTAGCGGGCGACCATATAGATGACGAATTACAGTTCGCTCAATCGCTACCCCTACTAGACCAGATACAACAAACGCAGCAGGTACGGATAGGATCAGTGCTAAGCCGATGTTATTTGGCATCAAAAGTTGCAGTACATAGGTGGTGTAAGCGCCGATCATGATTAGCTCGCCATGAGCCATGTTGATCACACCCATAACACCAAATGTAATCGCCAAACCAATCCCAGCTAGCACGAGCACAGAGCCTAAACTCAAGCCGAAAAACACCGTTTCGACACCAGAATAAAGACGCTGGCTTTGCTGATATTTTGCTAAAGCTTGGTTCGCTGCAGTAAGAATTTGCTGATTGGTCTCAGAACCTAGAATAGAGTTCAGCGCTTTGAGTACATCAGACTGCTTGTAGTCACTAATGAACTCTATCGCAGACATCCTTTCGTCCACCTTAAGCGATGTATCTTGAGAACGATAAAGAGCCAAAACCAGATCAATCTGTTCGGCAACCTTAGTATCAGTTTCCGATTTTGCTTGTTGGGATAACGCCTCAATAATCGCTTTATCCTTGGTTCCCATCAAGTTGTACGCCGCGTCGTAGCGAACTGCTGTATCTGAGTCTTGAAGACCAAGGTAGGCAATTTGAGTGCGGATTAAGCCTCGAAGCTTATTGTTAACCCGTACTTTTTTAAACTGCTTTACGTTCTCGATAGCAAGAGTTTGTTGACCCCATATTGATGTCGCTTGTGTGTCAGTTTTTATATCTGACACTAGGAAAATCTGTTTATAGAAGTCACTTTTTCTATCGCTAAAGTAGTAAAGATTGCCATTTAACCAACCGTCTAGAATAGGCTGGCTTAAATTTGAAGTTTTATTGGTGATTAACCATGTGATTGCGGCTTGTTTTTCCGCAGTTTTCTTACCAACGAGTGCTTTTTCAAAGCTCATTTCATCGGTAACGGCAGCCATAGTTAGAGAAGTGCAAGCCAACTGTATGAACAACAGGGCGAATAATGTAGTTAGACTCGTGAATACTCGTCTCATCCTTTGAATATCCTTTTCATCATAAGGCTTATATTGTGGTTATTATGATAAAGCCTATGTACAACGTAATAGACGCCCCAAAGCCAAAAATTGCACGGCTTTGGGGCGTTTCCCGATTCAAGGTGCTAATTAGTTAGTGCCTGAACATTTCTTAGTTTCAACGTTGAATGCGCCACAAGAGAATGGCTTAGACCAGCTAGAGAATAGCTTCGCAGACTCTGGAAGGTATGCAGACCAAGCGTCACCTGCCACTAGACCAGTGGTTTCCCATACGATATCGAATTGACCGTCGTCTTGGATTTCACCAATTAATACTGGTTTAGTAATGTGGTGGTTCGGTAGCATGGTTGAGTAGCCACCAGATAGGTTTGGTACTGAGACACCAATCAAGGCATCTTGAACCGCTTCTGCTTCAGTCGTACCTGCATTTGTTACCGCTTGAGCCCACATGTTAAAGCCAACATAGTGCGCTTCCATTGGATCGTTCGTTACGCGCTTTTCGCTCTTGATGAACTCTTGCCAAGTTTCTACAAACTCAGCATTGGCGTCAGTATCTACGCTCATGAAGTAGTTCCATGCGGCAAGGTGACCAACCAGTGGTGCAGTGTCCATACCTGATAGCTCTTCTTCACCTACAGAGAATGCGATAACTGGGATATCTTCAGACGAGACGCCCTGCGCGCCTAGCTCTTTGTAGAATGGAACGTTAGCATCACCGTTAATAGTTGAAACTACTGCTGTTTTCTTACCTGCAGAGCCAAACTTCTTGACGTCAGAAACAATTGACTGCCAATCAGAATGACCAAATGGTGTATAGTTGATCATGATATCTTCAGCAGCAACGCCTTTGTCTTTTAGGTAGGCTTCGAGAATTTTATTGGTTGTACGTGGATAAACGTAATCCGTACCCGCTAATACCCAGCGCTCTACTTCAAGCTCTTCCATCAAATAATCAACAGCCGGAATCGCTTGTTGGTTTGGTGCGGCACCTGTGTAGAAAACGTTTTTCGAAGACTCTTCACCTTCATACTGAACTGGGTAGAAAAGGATACTATTTAGCTCTTCGAAAACAGGCAACATGGATTTACGCGAAACCGAAGTCCAGCCGCCGAATACAACGTCAACTTTCTCTTTTTCAATCAATTCACGGGCTTTCTCAGCAAACAGTGGCCAGTTAGATGCAGGGTCGACAACAACAGGTTCTAGTTTCTTGCCTAGCAGTCCGCCCTTCTTATTCTGCTCTTCGATCAGCATTAAAACAGTATCTTTTAAAGTGGTTTCACTGATCGCCATCGTTCCCGATAG
>NZ_JATABG010000444.1:0-2421 GCF_036533755.1 Vibrio sp. M260118
AGCTGGTATTAACTTTCCAAAATATAGATCGCGAAACCTGTTAACTAGTAGCGAAATGTCATTTGATTAAGCCTGACCAGTCAGGCTTTTTTTGTGCTCTAGATCACGAGAATTAACGACAAACAGCACGACATATCTTGTAGTTTCTAAACTGATACTGTAGTTTTGCAAACGTTCCCAATTTTTAGGTAAGTTTTGATGTCTGTTGAGCACTATCTCTCCCTTTGTGGAGGCAAATACAATGTAACTCGGGTTTTAATTCCTGATGACCAGCTCATTTTTGCGGTCGCTGACCAAGCTTTGGTCGCGGAGAATGACCTTATCACCGAGATAAGGCATGTCCTTGGTGAGTGTCAGGTGGTGTTTAAGCGGGCTTCTTCATTTGATGATGACGCCTTGCTCGAAGTTGGCCGACAGATCGCAAAGAACCAACAGCAGGCGTTGGCCCCTCGGTTAGAACCAGTATCGTGTCCTCATCGCCCGAGTTGGCATATTTCGCCGCCTCAAGGTCTGCTCAATGACCCAAATGGGTTTATCTATCATAATGGTGAGTATCATCTGTTTTATCAGTGGTATCCCCATGCGTGCGTACACAAAGATAAGTACTGGGCGCATTTGACGAGTCGTGACTTAGTGAATTGGCAATGGCAACCTGTAGCTCTTACTCCGTCTGATTGGTTTGATTCTCATGGCGTGTTTTCTGGCCATGCATTAAGTCATGAAAACCAACTGATGTTGTTCTATACCGGAAACACTCGAATCGGAGAACAACGTGATCGCCACACAACTCAATGTTTAGCGACTTCTGATGATGGGATTCATTTCGTTAAACATGGCCCTGTTATCGACTCGCTTCCACAAGGCGTTACACCGCACATTCGAGATCCTAAGATTGTTCGGATTGGAGACGAGTGGCTTATGTTGCTTGGCGCTCAAACAGAAGAGTTAAAAGGTCGATTGGCTATCTATACTTCATTGGATCTTAAACAGTGGCAGTTCAAAGGTCTTTTCGGTGAAGAGTTCGGAGACTTTGGTTATATGTGGGAATGTCCTGACCTATTTACGCTAGGTGCTGAGACATTCGCTGTGATTGGTCCTCAGGGGATCACATCATTTTCTGAGCACAACACGATTCCTCACCACAATGGCATCGCCAAGGCTAAGTTTGATGCACAAAAAGGCCTCCAGCTGAGTGATTTCGTTCACCTCGATTACGGATTTGATTTCTATGCGCCACAAACCATGTTGACCCCTGATGGTAGGCGAGTCATGTGTGGTTGGATGGGCCTTCCCGATGAAGTGGATCAACCTTCCTCTGACAATGGTTGGGTGCACCAATTAACCGCGATGAGAGAGCTTACTGTCAAAGATGGATGTTTAATTCAGTGGCCGATCAAAGAGGTAGACCAACTAGCGCAAGCTGAACAATCTATTTCAATTACGTCAGAACGTTATGATTTGGAAACCAAAGCATTTGACTTGACGGTCAGTTTAGAGTGGGGGAGCGAGTTGCGTTTATTCGAAAGTGATGAGCACGCTTTGATACTAAAAGCAGATTTAGAGACGAACTCTTTAGTCATGGACCGCTCTAAAACACTCAATCGCGCACAAGATACGATTCGCGAATTGCCACTTACATCAAGCACAGTAGAGCTACGTATTCTGGCAGATAATTCGTCTATCGAAGTGTTTGTAAATGGCGGGCAAGCGGTGATGACGTCACGTGCGTTTACCGCTGAAAATGCAACGGGTATGTCAGTGATTGGTGCTGAAACAAAGGCAGTTGTGAGACGATTAAGCTCAGCATATGCGCCATTCCGTATCAGCTAAGATTATAAAACAGCGATAAATGAAAAGGGCCCCAAGTTAATTGCTTCGGGCCCTTGTTTATTCCAATTAGCTAATACTAATTTATATATTCAAGCAGCGCCTGTTGAGTTGGCAGGGCTGTCATGGCACCTTTCTGTGTTGTGGCCAGTGCGCCGCAGCCATTTGCCCATAGGACTGCTGCCTCAATCGTACTGTCATTCGCCCATTGGTTACTTTGTGCCAGTTTTGCAAGTAAGCCACCAACAAAAGCATCGCCTGCACCTGTGGTATCAATAGGCTTAACAGCTTGACCAGAAATCAGGCGCTGTTGATTGTTAAATACCACCAGTGCTCCCTTAGCGCCTTGAGTGACCAGAACTAACGTATTGTTGTACTTTTCTATCGCCTTCAAGCCCTGCTCTAAAGAGTCGGTATCCGTTAAAAACATCAGTTCATCGTCAGAGAACTTCACTACGTCTGCCAGTTCAATTGCTTGATTGACTACTGGTTTGAGTTCAGTTGGGTCAGCCCAGACTTCCTCACGAAGGTTAGGGTCAAAACTAACGAAACCACCAACGGTTTTGATTTGACGCATAGCTTGTAATGTTGCGC
>NZ_JATABG010000445.1:0-2393 GCF_036533755.1 Vibrio sp. M260118
GGTATGATTATGTTTAAACGTCCATTAGTCAGCCTGACAGCCTTGTTGGCATGCGTATGTTTCGCCTTTCCAACTTGGGCAAAAAAGCACTATCACGAAGATGGTCATGCATTAGTCCAAGACATTAATAAGCCGGGGACGAAAATCGAGTTCGATGAGGACCAAGATGAAGTCTATGATGCGGTACAAAAAGGCTACGTTCGCCCTTTTTCTGAAATGTTTGCTGCTGTCGAACGCGACCTGCATGGTCGTATCATACAGGTGGAGTTGGAAGAAGATGATGATATTTGGGTCTATGAACTTAAATTGAACCACAATAACAATATCATCAAGGTCGAGTACAACGCAGAAACCCTTGAAATGCTGCAAATCAAAGGCAGACACATTAAAGAAGCACTGAAATAATAGAAGATAAAGCTTATGAAAATTCTGGTCGTGGAAGACGAACCGCGTCTTGGTCAACAGATAGTCGAAACACTAGAACAGACAGGTTGGGTTCCAGAACTGTCCCAAGATGGCATTGATGCACTGTATCGTGCCACGTCTGAAGAGTGGGATGCTATCGTACTAGACTTAGGCTTGCCCAAGCTAGATGGTCTTACTGTTCTAAAAGGTATCAGAGACGAACACATCAATACCCCAGTCATTATCCTCAGCGCGCGTGACACATTAACCCAACGCGTGGAAGGATTAAACGCAGGAGCAGACGATTACTTAACTAAGCCTTTCGAAATGCTAGAGCTCATCGCGCGTATTCGCTCTCAGCTAAGACGAGCTTCAGGCAATGCTTCCCCAGTGATGCAGGTGGGTAATCTCAGTTTAGATACCCGTACTTCAAAGGTGATGTGGCAAGGCCAAGCCGTCAGTCTGACCGCCCTTGAGTACAAGGTTGTTTCTTATTTTATGCATAACCCAGAAAAGGTCATTTCACGCACAGAGCTTGTAGAACATATATACAAACAAGACTTTGACCGCGATTCAAATACCATTGAAGTATTTATTGGTCGTATTCGTAAAAAAATCGCACCAAAAGTGATCAAAACAGTGAGGGGCTTGGGGTATCAGCTTAATGCCGAATAACAAACGCTTGCTACTGAAAAGATTAAGTTTAAAAAGTCGCTTAGTCTTAGCGGCTATAGTTTGGCTAACCGCTATGGTTATTGCCGCTGGGGTAAGTGTGCCAAGCCAGGTGTTCAACTACATGACCGATGACGCTAAGTCTCAGCTATCCGTTTACATGGATGAGATTGCGGCCGCCATCGAAGCCGACAAATCTGGCAATCTGACACTCACCTCTAGCTTATCCGATCCACGCTTCAATCGCCCCTATAGCGGTCTGTACTGGTCAGCTCAAACCAAAACCGACCTACTTAGGTCACGCTCACTATGGGATCAACAGATAACATTCGACAACAAAGTCAAAGAATACGTTGGCGCTCGCGGTGAAAAGCTTATCTTCATCAAAACTAAGCTCTACTACCCTGATTATGATGGCCCTATTGATGTTCTGATTGGTGTTGATGAACAACCGATTGAAGACACAGTTCATGATTTGATGCGTCAACTTTGGATTATTCTAGCTCTACTCTACTTCGGTGTGCTTGCCGTGATCATGTTGCAGGTACAATGGTCATTGAGCCCACTCAGCAAGATGCAAAAAGAGCTAAGTCAGCTACGAAATGGGGACAAGACCAGTCTAGATGAAGACTACCCCAAAGAGGTCGCTCCGGTCGTTTCAGATCTCAATGCGCTGCTATTCCACTATCAAGAGTTACTTGATCGAGCAAGAAACCATGCCGGAAACCTATCCCATGCACTAAAAACACCACTTTCAGTGCTTAGAAATGAAATTTCCTCACTCGATATCCAAAATCGAGATCAGTTACTGCCGTCTGTACACCAAATTCAAAGCCAAATTGATTACCACTTGGGAAGAGCTCGTATGGCGGGCTCCAAAAACATTCTTTCTGTACGAGCCAACCCAGCAGAGCGTGTCGATGCGATCTCTATGGCCTTTGACAAAGTTTATGCCGAACGAGGCGTAACGTTAATTAACGAACTTGATTCAGAAATTGAAGTTGCTGTAGACCCTACGGACCTCGATGAGATGGTCGGCAACTTATTGGAAAACGCCTACAAGTGGTCTTCAAATATGATTCGAGTTCATTCCGTCGAGGGCGAACCAGGAACGATCGATATTATCATTGAAGACGATGGACCTGGCATTGCTGAGGAAGATATGCAACAGGTACTTAAGCGCGGAGTTAAGTTGGATGAAACGACGCCCGGCAGCGGCCTTGGCCTCAACATTGTCAATGAGATGGCTTACAGTTACCGAGGTAAGCTACAACTGGCTAATAGTTTAATTGGTGGACTTAAATCGACACTCACAC
>NZ_JATABG010000446.1:0-2380 GCF_036533755.1 Vibrio sp. M260118
ACACTAGAATAATCGATGAGCTAAAAATGTGTTACTGGTATATAGTCCCATTGCCAGAAGCAGTTTATAATCTTTTAACTTTATTAACCGACGATGGAAAAGCGGTATGCAGAACCAGCTTGTAGTGAAACATCTAGGAAGACAGGATTACGAGCCTATTTGGCAAGCAATGCATGACTTCACAGACAACAGAACGGAAGAAACAGCCGATGAAGTTTGGCTGGTTGAGCACAACCCCGTTTTCACTCAAGGCCAAGCAGGAAAAGCAGAGCACCTACTTAACACCGGTGATATTCCTGTGGTTCAAAGTGACCGTGGAGGTCAAGTAACCTATCACGGCCCCGGCCAACTGGTTGCCTACTTTTTAATTAACCTTCGTCGCAAAAAGCTTGGTGTACGCGAGCTCGTCACTCATATCGAGAATCTCGTAATCAACACACTAAAAGCATACAATATCGACTCAGCAGCAAGACCTGACGCGCCAGGTGTTTATGTCGATGGAAAGAAAGTCTGCTCATTAGGATTACGCATCCGTAAAGGTTGCTCTTTCCATGGCTTAGCACTAAACGTAAATATGGATCTTGCTCCTTTTCTGCGTATCAACCCGTGTGGTTATCCAGGAATGGAAATGGTTCAGGTCAGCCAACTTGGTGGCCCCGATGACATAACCCAAGTAGAGACAAAACTGGTCGAAGAACTGGTTAATCTACTCAGTTACGACGATGTCAAATTCGACACCGAGCCGAGCCACTAAGCCAACTATAAAGAGAAGTAATAGAAGCATGAGTAAACCAATCCAAATGGAAAAAGGCGTTAAATACCGCGACGCTGACAAAATGGCACTTATCCCTGTTAAGAACATGCCAACTGAACAGAAAGAAGTTCTGCGTAAACCAGAGTGGATGAAGATCAAGCTACCTTCAGACAGCCAGCGTATTCAAGACATCAAATCTGCGATGCGCAAAAACAACCTGCACTCTGTTTGTGAAGAAGCGTCATGCCCTAACTTAGCGGAATGCTTCAACCACGGTACTGCGACCTTCATGATCCTTGGTGCGATCTGTACACGCCGCTGCCCATTCTGTGATGTTGCCCATGGCCGCCCTCTTGCTCCTGAAAATGACGAACCACAAAAGCTCGCGAAAACGATCAAAGATATGAAGCTTAAATATGTGGTGATTACTTCTGTTGACCGTGACGATCTTCGTGATGGCGGTGCTCAGCACTTTGCTGACTGTAACCGCGAGATTCGTGCTCTAAACCCAGAAATTCGTATCGAGACGCTCGTACCAGATTTCCGCGGCCGTATGGATGTGGCACTTGAGCTAATGAAAGACAATCCACCAGATGTGTTCAACCACAACCTAGAGACAGCACCGCGTCTTTATCGTAAGGCTCGCCCAGGAGCAAACTACAAGTGGTCTCTACAGCTACTTCAGAAGTTCAAAGAGCAGCACCCAGATGTTCCTACTAAATCTGGATTGATGATGGGTCTTGGCGAAACCAAAGAAGAGATCATCGAGGTGCTGAAAGATCTTCGCGCACACGGTGTAACTATGCTGACTCTAGGCCAGTACCTAGCGCCAAGCCGTCACCACCTACCTGTTGAGCGCTACGTACCGCCTTCAGAGTTTGATGAACTAAAAGAGATTGCTCTTGAGCTTGGCTTTACTCATGCAGCCTGTGGTCCGTTTGTTCGTTCGTCGTACCATGCGGATCTACAAGCTCAAGGTATTGAGGTGGGTTAGCCCGCTCCCCTTTAGACCCCCATTAAGCCAGCGAAAAACGCTGGCTTTTTTATTGTTGAATGAGATGCCACACTTATATAGTCTTAGCTTAAGCAACAACAAAAATTAATTTAACTAAACCGACAATCCAAGGAATTATTATGAAAACATTTGGACTGATAACGCTAACAACGTTGGTTGCAGTAACTGCGGGGTGTGCGAGTAACACTGAACAAGACAACTTCCGCGAAGCGTCATTCGAGTTGTGCAATACCGAAGTTGATATTTACTCAGTCAGTGATGATGGTCGGGTGCGTATTGTCTGTTCAGATGGCTCTAAATTCGCGCTAACCAGTGAAGAAACCTTGGAAACGATGCGAGACATCAATATCGACTATTGTGACGGTGAAGGGTTGGGTAAGTTTAACGAAAGTAGCAAATATTACTCGTTTAAATGCAAGTCTGGCACCCTGCTAAGTCTACCTAAATAGAGAAAACGTGTTGTGATAATAGGTTGATGTGAACACATTAGCCTTTTTTGTTTCTCTGCTCTTCCCCGTTATAGCGCTTGGTCACCCTCACGCTCTAACTATTGCTGATATCAAAAAGCCCCATCCGAAGATGAGGCTTCAATTCATTTTCAAACTAGTTGG
>NZ_JATABG010000447.1:0-2375 GCF_036533755.1 Vibrio sp. M260118
GTATGGGTAAGAATAAGAGATATTTCTAATATATCATTGAGTTAAAAATAGAGGTATAGAGAATGGAACAAAGTTGCGAAAGGTTCACAGTCTCCGGTCTGGTTCAAGGTGTAGGCTTTCGTTACCACACCTCTTATCAAGGCCTAAAACTTGGGGCGACGGGCTATGCAAAGAACTTGTTTAATGGCGATGTCGAAGTGGTAGTGTGTGGTAATTCGCAGCAGATTGAAGCAATGGCGACATGGTTGGAACAAGGTCCTAGAAGTGCGCGAGTAGACAACTTAATCCGCGAGTCAATATCGTATAAGCCGTTTAAGGGATTTAAGATCCTATAGTGGGCTATAGAATCTTAATCACGAAATTTATAAGCACTTAGCTGGTTTTGGCAGTCCAGCAAGTTTGGTTGCTTGTTTTGCTGGTCCTTGCTTAAACAGCTTAAACAAGTATTTGCTGTTTCCTTTATCGGGGCCGTGCGCTTTTTCCATCGCTTTGACAAGCATGCGAACCGCTGGGGACGTATTGAACTCCTCGTAAAAGTCTCTCACAAAATGGACGACTTCGAGATGCGCATCGGTTAACTCAATACCTTCTTGCTCCGCCAGTATCGAAATCATCCCTTGTTCCCAATCTGTATGGTCGAGTAGGTAACCTTGAGCGTCAGTTTCGATTTGTTTGCCATTGTACTCAAACATTTTACGATCCTAATTAATATCAACTTCAACAGGGTAGCGCAGCATACCTTGATTGAACAAGATAGCAAGAAAGAAAAAGCCCGAAAGGGTTAGCTTTCGGGCTTGGGAGTTATCATCTGTCTATAACAAATTAGTCATCGTTCATAATGCCTAGAATGCTTAGTAGGCTGATGAAGATATTGTAGATAGATACGTACAGAGTCACTGTCGCAGAGATGTAGTTTGTTTCACCACCACGGATAATGCCTTGAGTGGTCATTAGAATTGCCATGGTAGAGAAGACGATGAACAAGCTGCTCAGCGCAAGGTGCAGAATCGTTGATTGGATAAAGAAGCTGGCAATCATACCTACTACAAGTACAACGAATAGCGATAGCATTAGACCGCCCATCATAGATAGGTCACGCTTAGTCGTTAGTGCGTAAGCGGAAGCCGCCATAAACGATAGTGCTGTACCACCCAAAGCCATCAGAACTACGTCGCCCATTCCTGCGCCAATATAGGCATTCAAAATTGGGCCTATGGTGTAACCAAGGAAGCCAGTGAATAGGAAGGTGAACACTAAGCCCATGCTGTTGTTGCGGTTCTTCTCAGTTAAGAAAAGTAAGCCGTAGAAACCGACAAGCATGATGATTAGGCCTGGGCGAGGAAGGTTCATCGCCATAGAAACACCAGCAACGACTGCTGACCATAGCAGTGTCATTGAAAGTAGTGCGTAGGTGTTACGCAGTACTTTGTTGGTCTGTAGAGCACTTTCTTGGCTAGAAGTGCGAGTAAACATAGGACTGTTCATAATCTTCCTCGTAAGATTTTATTTATATCTACATTTATGAGGTCGAATGACCAAAAGATCAAGCCTCACATGCTGTAGTAGCAAATTTAATAATAATAGAAATAGCAACTTATGTATTTTGAAATATGTAACACAATTTAACAACTAAAAAGGGGCGACCTTAGTCACCCCTTTGATTCAAGTCCCACTCTTAGTGGTGTAGAATCTGCGCTAGGAAGTTTTGCGTTCGATCTGACTGAGGATTCTCAAAGAAATCAACTGGGTTGTTCTCTTCAATTATCTCACCGGCATCCATAAAGATGACGCGATCGGCAACTTCTTTGGCAAAGCCCATTTCGTGAGTTACACAAAGCATGGTCATACCTTCTTCTGCTAACTCAACCATTACGTCAAGTACTTCACGTACCATCTCAGGGTCGAGTGCTGAAGTCGGCTCGTCAAATAACATAACTTGTGGGCTCATACATAGAGAGCGAGCAATTGCCACGCGCTGTTGTTGACCACCAGACAGTTGGCCTGGGAATTTGTCAGCTTGATCTGGAATCTTAACCCGCTCCAAATACTTCATCGCAATCGCTTCTGCTTCCTCTTTAGGCATCTTCTTCACCCAGATAGGAGCAAGCGTACAGTTTTCAAGCACTGTTAAGTGAGGGAAGAGGTTAAAGTGTTGGAAACACATGCCCACTTCACGACGAACGGCTTCAATGTTCTTCAAATCTTCCGTCAACTCGTTACCAGAAACGATAATCTGGCCTTTTTGGTGCTCTTCTAAACGGTTAATACAGCGAATCATAGTCGATTTACCTGAACCAGAAGGTCCACAAATTACGATTTTTTCGCCTTTCTTAACGTCTAGATTAATGTTTTTCAGTACGTGGAACTCCCCGTAC
>NZ_JATABG010000448.1:0-2373 GCF_036533755.1 Vibrio sp. M260118
ACTATTGTCAGTGATAGAAACTGTCCATTTCTGCGCACTAATCTTGAGGTCATTTAAAGTGAATTTGAGATTCTTACCGGAAATGCGCATGGTTATGCCTCCTGATCAGCTGGGTTAGACAGGTCTAGCGCAACATTGACGACAATGTGCTTAGGGCAGTTATGCGGCTGCACCATTAAGCCGATCACCACTTTTGATTTAGTCATCCATTGGATAGTCACATCACCATCACGTGGCGGCATGATTTCACCTGGGAATTGAATGTCACCGAGTTGAATACCTTTGCTCATTTGGCGCATGTCTTTTGAGAAATACTGCTTATTGAGCTCGATAGACTCTGGTGTAGAGTTGAGAATTTTGTCACCAATACGACGAATCGCTTTCACGCGAACACGGCGATTAAGTTTGTGCACCGGACGTACATACTCTAGGTACTGATAGTCACCACCTTTAGCTTCGAGCGTAGTCGCATCAGTCCAATAAATACCTTCGTAGTCGGCATACCATTGCGGCACTGAGTAACGAGCGATTGCAAGTGCTTCAATGGTCGACATTTCGAGTTCTTTGCCTGCACTGTCTACAGGTGCATTACCCAAGCCCAACACATTACCCGTTGCAACACGCATAGGTGTATCTGCTACCGTGACACTGCGATCACACAGACGACCAGCGAGTACACCGATGTTATTACCGTGAAGCTGTGGCACTGGTACCACCATATTCGCAGCAACATCTTTCACTAGTGCAAGCATTGCCGTTTCATATTCAGACCATGTTTGAGTGTCTGAATCGATACCAGGTACTGCAGCCAAGATGAACACCCAACGACCTAGTTTGCTCACTAGCTCATTGTGTTTTGCCATCATGTCATCAAAAGCGGCTTTATCCGTGGTCTTGTCTACCAGAACAATACCTTCGAACGAATCCGTCTTATTGGCTTCATCTACTGCGCCCGTCCAAAGTTCTGGAGCGGTTAAACCATAGATAGCAGCAGTCCAGTTTTGTTTGCCGTTGAGCTGAGCGGCGATCACATTCGCCCCCAACTCATCTTCTGCGACAACACCTGATAGGTCAGTCATTGCAGAAACACGAGTGACTTTGCCTTGCAGTTCTGCTTTTGACGTAATGCCAATGAAAAGCAGATGGCGTTCAATTTCGGGGATATCGCCTTGCCCCAAGTTCAAGTTATTGACTTCTACCTTTCCGGTTGCCATCAGTTCTATCCTCTCTTCGCCTAGCGGTGCTTGGCTTTTTCGATGTTGCGTAACAGTCGTTTGGTGACCAGTTCTTTTCGGGTTCCAAGCAACTCACGTTCTGGTGTTTCTATCGTCCAGCTCTGTTTTCCTTTCGGACTACCTGAACGCATCATGCGGATAATTAGCCCTGCTTGACCTAACGTCAGTCGCTTTTGAATATTGCGTTTACTCAGGCGATTAAATCCGCCATCTTTTCGCCTGATTTTGTAACCTAACCGGCGCAGTGCATGGGCTTGTTCATCTGTGGCTTGCGCTTCATAATCAGGTTGTCCAAACCTTTTGTTCTGGCTTTTTATGTGCTGCCTGGCGGTGACCGTCTCTGTCATACCTTGTTGATGAACAGCGGCTTTTTTTGCCTGAATCCGGCTTTTCCACGTTAAGTCGAGATCCTTTGCTCCGTTCTTAACGTAGGGTTCCATCCCGTTGGCGAAGCTCGTTAGTACTGCACCTTCGCCTTTCTTTCGCTTGTCATACGCTTTGTTTTTAGTGTCTTTCTGACGCTTAATGCGGCTTCGGGTATTGCGTATTTCCCAGCGACCTAAATCTTTTAGAATCCAAAATCGTTTCTTTGGTGGCAGCATCAACGCTTCAAGTGCTTTTCTGGCACTGACTGCATCATTGGCGTTAAGCGTTATCGTTGGCTGCATTCGTGATTTCGCCTTCTTCCGCTATCCAGATTTCTACTGGATTCACTCGATAAGTTTGGCTATTCCAAAGCACTAACCCTTTCGGGTCAGGTATCAACTCGATGGGTTCTTCAAAAGCAATTTTTATTAATACATCTGCGCTTTCTTCGTTGTTTACATCGATCTCGATATCAGGATTACCAAGCTCTTCGTTCTCGTCCCTTTCAGGGTCAAATTCAGAAATCCAACAAGCTACCAAAGCGAACAATGTATTTGGGTCTAATTTGTTGTGAGGGAAGTTCTCGATCATTATCCCTGCTTGGTAAAACCAGTTAGCAATTCGATAGCCGCCATTGCCTCTGTCTTCACCATTTACAATCAACTCACCGCCAGCTTGCGTGGCATGAATCTTTTTCGCATGAACATTGCCTTTAAGTTGCTGACATAGGTATTTGTGTAAGGCTTGTAATTTGGTTTGCATCAGATCAAAT
>NZ_JATABG010000449.1:0-2364 GCF_036533755.1 Vibrio sp. M260118
TGACGGTTTTGGCAGTGGTAATGGTTGGTATTGCACTGATTTCTTCAATGGTTATTCGTAAGATGCTTGATGCTGCTCGCGCCGGTGAACAACCTGAAATGATTGAAGCAGAAAATTAATCTCCGATTCAGTTAAAATAAATAAAACCCAAGCCAAAGGCTTGGGTTTTTAATATTTGCTAGCGAAATAAAAACTTTAGATATTAATCTCTATCACGTGCTCTAAACTCGTAGCTAACATTAATTACTGGTTGATATGCAATCTCACCAGCACTAGTTACGATTTCATTTACAGTAACGTGTGAGTCACGCAGCTCAAATGAATTCACATCAACGAGATCATTAGAGCTATAAGAAACGGTACGACTCAACTCAAATGGAGATTTTGAATTTATATCCATTATCATTGTTTTACCCGCATCTAGTGCAGCTTGCTTAGAAGCAACTGGCTCACCGCTCATCGTCTCGCTTTGAAGTTTTGTATTATACGCACCGCCTACGCCTGCTAACGCTGCTGAACTAAACAATACTAGGGTTGCTAAACTCATTACTTTAAACATAACTAACTCCTTGGCTATCTTCTTTCTCTTACTTACCTATCCAACTCGCTTATCAAAAGGGAGGGGATTTAAAAACGAGCGACTGTTTTCTGCTCGACTAAAACTATGTTACGTAAAATAAGACCCGAAGATATTAGAATTAATTGCACTTGTTGTTCAGATAATTCGAAAGCCATGATATTTAATTTCTAGCACAAACAGTGTGGATATATTGGTTCACTATATGCACATGGATTTAAAACCTATTATTCAGTACTTTATCAAGTCGTAATTTTATAAAGCGAATTAACTCGATCTACCGCTTTAGAGTTATTGGTTATAATAGTGAGTAAAAATACTCTATAAATTTAATGAGTACTGCGTTCTTTTTTACACAATTATCAAAATCACACCGGTAAAAATTATCGCGATCCCTAGAGTTCGGGTTAAAGAAAGGGCTCGCTTGAGCCCAGAAATTAATGAATAGAAGTGAGACTGTAGCGATAAATAAAATCTTGCAACATCAGTGCGCCATCTTCGGTAATCGTCCAACAATAGAACAATATGTTCAGTACCAAGGTAGTCCAGAACAAGAACTTAAACCCGATATCATGATACTTGTGATGCATTATAGATTGCGCAAATAAAGCGCCAACCCAGCCACCAGCTAGGTTCAATACGTGAAAGGTAATTTCTGGAATTCGCCAAGATCCAGTCTGTTTGGCATCCTTGTCAAATGCATATACCGTGTAAGTCACTGTGCTCAAAGCAAAGTAGAACACGCACGCAATTAGAGGGTAATCAAGCAAGAATACGCTCGCAATGAGCGCACTACTAAACCAAATGGCAATCGCCAATGAAAAGTTGAATACCACAGGCCGCTCAACTTCAATAGCTCGCATCGCGCCATCACTACTCGTTCCTAACCGAAACACGACAGGTTCACTGATACTTGGCGTCTGAGACGCATTCGCTAAATCGCTAATATGAAATCGGATACGTGTATCTTGATCATCCACTGAAATATAACCATAGCCTTTGTTTTGGTCCCATTGAACAACAGTTCCTTGAATAGACATGAGCCTTTCCTTTTCCTAGCAGCAACGTTTGTTTTTTATTATCTAAATACCTATAGCACACATATTCCACAATGCTCATATTTTGTACACAAATTTTGCACTCCAACACTACTGACAAGATCTGACACTCTTTACCTCTATTGTTGGCACGTACTTCAAACAACCCAAACAAGGAATACGCCAATGAAAAGTGTTATCGAAATTGTTCGCTTCAAGCTCAAGCAAACCGCTACAGCAGAACAACTCATCTCTGCTAGCGAACAGAGCCAGAGTTTTGTGTCTAAACTTAACGGATTTGAGTACCGTTCACTCAGTTTTGACCAAGGCTCAGGCACATGGACCGATGTGGTCTATTGGGATTCTATGGAAAACGCCAAAGCTGCGGGTGAGAAATTTACTACTAGCGAAGAGTGTAAGCCTTTAATGGCTCTCATTGACCCAGAGAGTGTCATGATGCAACATCAGACAATAATGATGAGCGACCTAGCTGCTAAATATTGCTAGATGCTATGGGTAGGGAGTATTGCCTCTCCCTACCAAGACCTTTTACCCTCTATTAGGAATGAATGTGAGCAAATCTGAACGACTCTTCGAGCTACTCACCCTACTTCGGTCTAAACGCTTCGCAGTAACGGCTTCTCAATTGGCTCAGCAGATGGAAGTCAGCGAAAGGACTATCTACCGAGATATTCAATCACTGCTAAATTCCGGAGTTCCAATTCAAGGTGAAGCAGGTGTCGGTTATCT
>NZ_JATABG010000450.1:0-2356 GCF_036533755.1 Vibrio sp. M260118
ATTGTCACGGCTTAAGCATGGCGATAGGCTTAATGTAATGAAATTGTTAATGGAGCAAATCATGACACAGTATCATTCTAAGCCTGTGAATCAACATGGAGTGGTTGAGTGGAGCCCCGATGAGGATGGTGTTTGGCGCGACTTAGTTAAAAGGCAGCTAGCCTTGGTCAAACAAAGGGCGTGTAAGGAGTATTTAACGGGATTAGAGCTACTCGATTTGCCTATCGACAAAGCTCCACAGATTGTTGATATCAATCGCGTTTTGATGCAAACCACTGGATGGCAGGTCGAACCTGTTCCCGCTCTAATTAACTTTGATCGCTTCTTTGCGCTTTTGGCAGAGAAGAAGTTCCCTGTAGCTACTTTTTTGCGTACACGAGAGGAGTTTGATTATTTACAAGAGCCGGATGTCTTTCACGAAATATTTGGGCATTGCGCTATGTTGACCAATCCAGAGTTTGCTGAGTTTACACAAACCTATGGAATCCTAGGCAAAAGTGCTAGTGAGAAAGAGCGCGTTTTTTTGGCGCGTTTGTACTGGTTTACCGTAGAGTTTGGCTTAGTTAAAGAGGGAGAACAAACGAAAATTTATGGCGGAGGTATTCTCTCTTCTCCAGGTGAAACCTTGTATGCCTTAGATGATCGCGACGCACAGCGGGTCGACTTTGACATTCACACCGTTCTGCGAACCCCTTATCGTATCGATATTATGCAGCCTGAATATTTTGTGCTGAACAACATCCAGCAACTGTACAAGCTGAGTAAAATGGATCTGATGTCTCATGTAAGACAGGCAATGCGGGCCGGACTATTACCCCCACTATTTGAACCAAAGGAAGTAACACATGCTGAATGAATTACGTTGTGAGTCTTGTACCAGTAGTGCAGTGGCATTAGGTGCTGAAGAGAGAAGACTGCTGCTGACCGAACTCGATGGATGGCAGATGCTCGAGCGTGATGGCATCCCCCAACTAGAGAAGGTATACACATTCAAAAACTACAAATTGGCGTGGGCGTTTGCCAATCAGGTATCTGAGCTTGCCGAACAAGAGTTTCATCATCCTTCGATATTACTAGAGTGGGGTAAAGTCACAGTGACCTGGTGGAGTCATTCCATTAAAGGCTTACACCAAAATGATTTCATCTGCGCGTCTAAGTGTGATGCACTTTCCTAAGTTGATCTGCCACTATTTTCTCGACTGTTCCGAAGCCTTCAGCACTAGCTGAAGGCTTTTTAACTGATTACAGCACCAGAGTTAGGCTAAGTGCTTTTTCTGTGTGTGTAATACTTTCTCAATGCCACAAACGCTCAAGGGTTTAGATTTTAGGTAGCCTTGTACGTAGTTGCATTTGTGTTGAGTCAAGAACGCCAATTGCTGAGGTGTTTCTACGCCCTCGGCAACCACTTTAAGGTCGATGGTGTGAGCGATATTGATGATGGCTTGACATAAACTATCGGCATTGCGTTGACCAAGCGCTATCCGATTTACAAAGCTTCTATCGACCTTAATCACGTCGACTGGATAATCATTAAGAACAGAAAGAGATGAGTATCCAGTACCAAAATCATCTAGGTATAGTGTTACGCCAAGACCTTTGATTCGTTTCAATTGTGCTGCGCTACATTGATCCGCCAACAACATTGATTCGGTAATCTCGATCCCGATAAGGTGGGGTGGAAAGTCATACTGATTGATCAACTGTTTTAAGGTATGGAAGATGTGTTCAGATTCAAACTGTTTGGCAGACACATTGATATTGAAGCGTGGCACATTCTTCCCTTGTTGAGTGTTCCACAGTCGATTGAGGATTTTGCAGCACTCTTTCGCAACCCAATCTCCAATGGGAATAATCTGCCCTGTTTCTTCAGCGATTGGAATGAAGTCTTGTGGAGAAATTGCGCCCAGCTTTGGGTGGTTCCAGCGAATTAAAGATTCAAATCCTACAACTACATCGCTGTTTGCTTGGTAGATAGGTTGATAGACCAGTGATAATTGTTTGAAAGCGAGTGCCCCGGTTAACTCTTGTTCAAGTGTGAAGCGTCTTTTCGCTTGGTTGAACATGTGGTCGTGAAAGAACACGACTTTTTCGTTGGTTGACGTTTTCGCGCTATACATGGCGGTGTCCGCTTCTCGCAAAATGCTCGCCAAGGTCTGATTTGGGTCAGTCACGACTGAGATGCCAATACTCGCGCCAATATGACAAGATTGGCCATCAATGGAGTAGGGTTGGCTCAGAACATTGACGTAGCGATGGCATATTTGAGTCAGCGCTTCATGAGAGGTGAGCCGAGGCAGGCAGATGATAAATTCGTCACCGCCGAACCGAAAACTCATATCGTTATCTCGGCAATGAC
>NZ_JATABG010000451.1:0-2356 GCF_036533755.1 Vibrio sp. M260118
GTCGCGTTGACAACGGTTGAAACTTCGCTCAGAGCCATAAAAGAAACAGCACCAATCGCATCTTGAAGATGAATCATATTGGCTGGCGCTTGGTCGCTAACTTGTTTTAGTTTGGCTGCAAACCGAGAAGGGTGACGCTCAGGGCCTACTAAACCACTGCATCGTACAATAGCAAATTTAAGTCCTGAGCTAATTAAGGCTTCTTCCGCTTGTAGCATGGTTCTGGCATTGTCACTGAATGCGCTTTCGCCATGAACCAGGGACAGTGTCGCATCTTCTTCCACCATATCTTTTGCTAGGCTAGGGTATACCGTTGTGGAACTTACCATGACAACCCGGGTCACTTGATGCTGTTTAGCGGCTTGAATTAGGGTTTGCCATTGGCCAATGTATTGATCTCCTTTTCCTTTGCGAAAGCCTGGAGGAAAGCAGCCGATGACGACGTCAGAGGGGTTTCGAGTGAGGTGAGAACCAAGTTCATCATCTTTGTTAATTAAATCGCATTTAAAACTATCGATTCCATTTTGTTGAAGTTCATTCACTCCCTCAAGCGTTGTTTTACTTACAAACACCTTGTGGCCGATTGAGGTCAAATATTGCCCCAGAGGCTTTCCTAGCCAACCACCGCCAATAATTGAAATCCTCTTCATTACGTTGCTCCTTGACATTCGATTGTGGTGGCCAATACATACCGTGCACGATATGCCGTAGCCAATTGCTAACTCTATTGAATGCTTGATGGTACATTATTATTGACCTGGTTTTGCAAAAAATGACGCTTAGGTGCGACGTCAGTTATTTGTTGTAACACAATTAGCATAGCGTGTTGCTAGATAGTTAGGCCATAGCACCTATTATTAAAGATAACAGTAAATACTGGACTCCTATATAAAGGACTAAAAATGAAGTTGTTGTTGATGATGGTTTTGCTAGTTTGTACGGTTTCGGTTAAAGCGAATCAGCAAGTGTATATGACTTCACTCGAGTGGCCACCTTATTCAGGTGAGGATTTGGAACAGAGAGGAGTCTCCGTCGCTGTAGCCAAAGCCGCGTTTTTAGCAATGGGCTACGAACTTGTTGTAGAGTTCAAACCTTGGGTGCGTTCTGTTGCACTCGCGAGTAAAACCGATCGCTATGCGGGTTACTTCCCTGAATACTATTTTGATACTGATGAATTCGTGTTTTCTGATTCTATCGGCACTGGCCCGTTAGGTTTAGTGGAGAATCGTCAATCTCCCATTTCATGGAGTCAGGTAGATGATCTACGCGAGTATCGAATTGGTGTGGTTCAAGGCTATGTAAACACGGCTGAATTTGATGCTTTAGTCGCTCAAGGCTTAATTAGTGTTGAGGCTTCAGCTAACGATATACGCAACATCTATAAGGTGGCAAAGGGTCGGTTAGACGCAGCGGTAATAGATTCGAATGTGTTGGACTACTTAATCAGTATTGATCAAAGGGCGGAAATGCTCGCGGAGCGAGTGAGGATGAACGAACGGCTGTTAGAAACCAAGCAGATTTATCTCGCTTTTAAAAACACGCCAGAAGGGCACAACTGGCGTAAGATATTCAATCAAGGTTTGGAGAAAATCGATATGTCACTGGTGCTTGAGAGCTACCGGCAATATCTAACAGCGCCTCCAGTAGCACTGCCTTGATTTGTTTTAGTTTGAAAGAACTCTAAGCACTTTATCGGCGTGCTCCGCCATTTCAATACCTTCATCAGTCAGATAGCCGCCATCAGGTAAAGTACACAACCCTTTTTCGTAAAGGCGCTGAACTGCTGCTTGCATCTCTTCAGTGGCATCGTGATGGACTTTAATACCCGTTGCAGAACTGCTGATATCAAACTGGAGCAAAAGGTTTAGTTCAGACATATGTTCAGGCGTAAATTTCATATTTGAATCCTTTTTGAAAGTACAACTTCAACTTAATCACCCAGGCTACCAACAGCAACGATTCAAGTTAAGAAGTGTTATCCACGCCTTACTTTCTTTTAATTAACATAAACCACTGGTCAGAAGATGTTCAGAAATCTTCTGTCTAGCGAACGATGGGATATAAAAGTAGTAGATAAGTTAACGTCGCTAACTATCAGTATCTTAATGTCTAATTTGAATAATAACGGCATTTATTATTCTAACTTGCTCTAAACTATCTCCATACTCAAAATTGCATGTCGAAGTTTCATTAAGATTCTGATTTTAAATCAATATATATTAGTTTGTTTGGGTCTGGTTTTCTGGTTTGTTGCTCAATTTTGGGTTGTTATGTCAGAGTTTTGTTTGAATTAAAGCTGTTTGCGTTCTAGGAGTTAATTAACGCTTGAAATTCTATTGAAATCGAGTAATTATCC
>NZ_JATABG010000452.1:0-4204 GCF_036533755.1 Vibrio sp. M260118
GTAGCCAAATTAGCCGAACCAATTTAGTCAGCATTATTTGCTATTTCACACAAAACTACGGTGCCGAAAAACTTCGACTATCTTTTAAACAACATTTCCCCGAAACATCACTGATTGGTTGCTCTACTTGCAAAGGACTGATGACAGAGAGAGGGCTTCATTTTGGTCATGTTATCGGGTTAATTGCGATCTACGATTCCAAATCCACTGCTTACGGCAGCTGTATCGTCGCCATTGACAACAAGCAATCGACAGCGCATTCGACACAGCAAGCCATTGAAGTAGCGTTGAAAAAAGCCAACAGAATCGGTGAAATTCCAAGTTTTGCTATTGTTCACACCACTCCAGGTATAGAAGAACAATTGATTAGCGCTTTTGACAACGTTTTTAAAACACCAGTTCCGCTAATTGGTGCCACCGCCGCTGATAACGCCATCAAGGGCCAGTGGTCAATCTTCAACGAAGATGATTCAACAAATAGCGGACTCGCAGTACAGCTTTTGTTTCCATCCAAACCCCTAGCAACCGGATTTAGCGCAGGTTATTCACCAACAGAGTACTCTGGCGTAGTTACCAAATGTCACGATCGGGAAGTGATTGAAATAGACCATATCCCCGCTCAAGAGAGATACCGTAGTTGGATACTCAATCATGCCAACATTGATGTCCCAGAGTGGTTTAAGTTTCAAGTCGTTACCCAATACCCGTTAGGACGAATTGCGGGAACCCTATACAATCAACCGTATTACAAACTCTCCCATCCAATTCAGACCACGGATAATCAGGGAGTTCTTGTGTTCACCGACATTGAAGAAGGCGATAGAGTCACACTCATGTGTGGCGATAGAGAACAACTGATTCGTCGTCCTGCAAGAGTCATCCAAGAAGCAAGGCGTGCAAAACTGAATGCCAATCTATCCGGAGCAATATGTGTTATTTGTGCTGGAGCAATGCTTCACCTCGAGGATGACATGCAAAGTGTCTACGAGAAAATACTGCACGAAATGAACGGGATTCCATTCATTTGTCCATTTACCTTCGGTGAACAAGGGCGCTTCGTCAACGGAGACAATGGCCATGGAAACTTAATGATTTCTGTAGCTACATTCTATTCAGAGGTAGAAGCCTTATGAATTTGAAACAGCAAGAGCAACTACATGAAGCACTCATTGAGCTGAAGCAGAGCCAGGAACGAGAGGCAAAACTCGCTGGTGAGAACAAAGCAATCTTAGATGCTATCTCAAGTATTACGTTAGCAAGTAATAAGCAACAGATTTTTGCTGAACTGAAAACCGTTCTCTCCTTATATATCAACTTTTCTGACTTTCTCGTTCTCAGCAAAAACAACACAGATGATTCAGACTATCAGACAGTTCTGTCAACAAACCCAGAGTTTGAACAGATTGGCTGGCAAAGCCAAAATAAGTTTTATCGCGCGCTATCTGGCGAGTGCATCATTTTGTATCAACTAGACAAACTTGATGAGTTTATTCCTCTGCGCAAGACCGTTGGCGATGAGGTGCAGTGTGCTTTAATCACTGGCGCAAAAGGAGTTCTTACTGACTCAGTCATCGTCATGCTAGGAAAAAGAGAAGGGCAGTTTAGCTTAGAGTCTCGTGACACCCTGTCACGTTTTAGGCCCATTTTAGAGCGCGCACTCATCGACATTGAAAGGAACGAACAACTACAAGAACTGGTTGAGGTGAGAACTCGTCAGCTAAAACAAGCACAAGTCAAAGCAGAGAAAGCCAATGAAGCAAAATCACGCTTTTTGGCCATGATGAGCCACGAATTGCGCACGCCATTAAGCGCAGTTCTAGGTTACATTGATGTGTTACTTGGCGACTTGAATAATGAAAGCCAGATCAGGCTCTTGGAAAAAATGGAGTCTTCAGCTGAACTGCTACTCATTTTAATTGATGACATCTTAGAGTTATCGAGAATTGAAAGTGGCGAGTTTAATATTAACGTCCGAACTCATTTGGATCGACTCTGCTCGAGTGATCCAAATAGTATTTAATTTGGTAGGCAACGCAATTAAGTTTACTCATAGCGGACATGTATCGTTAGTTGCTACTGTTCGGGCTGGGCAATTAAGTATAGAAGTCTCTGACACTGGTATTGGCATCGACCGTACTCGCCAAGAGGCGATTTTTGCCGAATTCAAACAAGCAGACGATTCAATTACGCGGCAATATGGCGGCACTGGCTTAGGTCTAAGCATATCGAAGCACTTGGTCACGCTAATGAATGGTAACATTTCCGTTGTGAGTGCATCAGGGAAAGGCGCGACTTTTAGCATAAAGCTACCTGTCTCAATCAAAACCACTGAAAAGCCACACGGTGAAGCAATCACAAATGGTATTCATTGCGGTCAAACGCTAAAAGTACTGGTAGTGGAAGACACGCAAACCAACCAAATGGTGCTCAAACTCATTCTTGAACGTTTGGGGCACGAAGTGACCATAGTAAACAATGGTCAAGAGTCAGTAGAATTCGTTAGAGATAATATTAGCAGCGTAGATATTGTTTTTATGGATGTATCGATGCCGGTAATGGACGGGCTAACAGCAACAAAAGAGATTCGTAAGTTTTGCCAACATATTCCCGTCATTGCACTCACAGCGCACGCGATGACACAAGACAAACAAGCATGTTTAGATTCAGGAATGGACGCGTTTGTATCAAAGCCAATCAGAAGTAAAGAAATTCGCGCTGCAATAGAAACCGTACTAGGTGCTCACTAATAATCACATTTAATAATCTTCGATTACTAAATGTGATTATTAGGTATTTTATGGTAAATCAATTATGTTGAATGAAATGGCTCAAATCACAACAGATAGGGCCAACATCAGACTAGATTTCACGTACAATCATATTTAATTTAACATAATATGCATAATGCGTACTATCATATAGGCATTAGTCAGTGTCGTCCAGAGTTAAAATCGTTCTCTAACTTCTAATCGTTTCCTGGGCCTGACTCTTCACCAGTTAACTTCACGGCCACTCTCTACAACAAATCCAGAATCAATTATCGTGGTTAACACGATTACCTTGGAACTATCTAAACTGAAACTTTCGCACATTGTTAGCTAAACCAAGCTGCAGCTTGGACACTGATGCTTGTGACCAAATACTTGGCAGCGACAAATAACAAATCGCTGAAATTGTTACATCATCAAGCTTCAACGCTTCTCAGTAGCTCTAGGTGCAGGATAATTGTCGCAAAATACGATGCGTTTAGCGATGGCCAAGTTGATGCTCTTCCCGTTATAAAGCCAAGTTCGCTCGTTATATCTGTAGCATTGTTAACACTCAAAAGAGTCTATCTTGTTGGTGAAACCCTTATCTAGTTATAGTGCATCAACGATGCAAATCTAAACTGTTAAACCTACGCGACCAGGATTCATATCACGTATCATTTGCAACGCTTCTGCTGACATCTGTACGTTAGCAAACCAAAATGGCTTATGTTTGGCTACAAACGCATTACTGCGATCTAAAGTGTCGAACATTGCATAAGCTTGAGCTTGCGCCAAAGCAACGCCTGCGTCACTTCTCTCCAATACGGGAACACCGTCCAAGTCTTCTTCAAGCGCATTACGCAAAGGCAATGTAAAAGGTGTCCACTCAATCGAATCCACAACTTTGCGTGTTAACTCTCGCTCCAATTCACTGATTATACGCGGCAAAATGCTCAGATCTGGCGCCACTTCCCCACAAGCATAATACTCCTCTCGGAGTGAGTTCTCTCGATACCACTGCATCTTAGCAACCTGCGCATCTTCAAATAGCAGAGAAAAATGATTAACAATGGCGAAGTGACTGATGGTCCTTAGAACGCCAAGCAAGATACCCTGATGCGGGTTCTTCATCCCAGACTGTTCCATTCTTATTCGCGCCACATTAGCCGTTAGCACCATGTGTTGCCATAGCTTAGGGACGATACTTTTCGTCACTGGGTCATGCCATTTAAGAAGTGGCTTAGCCATTAATATTGGAAACAACAAGCTACAGGTATCAACACCAATCGCTCCTATCGCGATCAGGGCGTCTTGGATATTACGTGGGCTCTTCCCTATCCTCTGACAAAACTTGGGATTATTGACCAATTCCAAAACATTGGTCTTTAATTGATTGTCGTTGGTAGTAAGAACAGACAACTTGCTAAAGTTGACGGATGGTGAATACGCAATGC
>NZ_JATABG010000453.1:0-4374 GCF_036533755.1 Vibrio sp. M260118
CTTCAGCGTGCACATCAGCCATGGCTTGTTTATCAGCAATAACGGTTACGAGTTTGCTTTGGCGTTATTCGCTGCCACTTTTGCGCTAGCCATTCAAGGTGGAGGAAAGTTTGCCATTGATAACAGCTTAAGTGGCTTACTTGGCGCAACCAAAACCGCTTAAAAATAGCGTTCAGACTCAAAACAAATTAGACAAGCAATAGGGCCCCATGGCGTTCGCTCGCAGGGGACTCTTCGAAAAAAGGTAAGATTATGTTGGTAAATGGTAAGTGGAAACGCAAGTGGGATCCTGTTCAAGAGAAAGACAGTGAAGGCCGCTTCATCCGACAAAGTAGTGCTTTTACAAATCGCGTTGACGATGCACAGTCAGCAGTCGATAAAGGTTTACGACTCTATGCTGCTTACATTTGTCCTTGGGCAACACGCACATTAATTGCACGCTCGTTGTTTAACTTAGAAGACGTGATTGACGTAAAAATCTTAGACCCAGTACTAACGGATTTTGGTTGGAAATTTGGTGGTGAAGCTGATTCAACGGCAGGCTCTACAGAGAGTGGCATTGAAGGAGTGGAATATGCTCACCACCTTTATACGATGACCGACAACCAATACACGGGCCGAGCGACTGTGCCTGTACTTTGGGATTGCGGTGACAACAAAATCATCAACAACGAGTCTGCTGACATTCTTCATATTTTGAACGAAGACTTGCGACCGATTCACAGTTCAGACATCAATTTGTACCCAACTGATTTGCAGTCACAAATTGAAGAGTTTAATGCCAGCATCTACGACAGCGTAAATAATGGCGTTTACCGCGCGGGATTCGCTTCAAGCCAGAAAGCTTATGACGAAGCCATGGTTGATATTTTCGCTCGCTTAGAAGAATTGGAAACACATTTTGCCAATAACGAGTTTGCCGTTGGCAACCAACTTACAGAAAGCGACATTCGGTTATTCGTTACCTTAATTCGATTTGATGTGGCCTACCATGGCCTATTTAAGACCAATTTCAAGTCAATCTCTGACTACCCTGCGTTATCAGCGTATTTGGACCGCTTATTGCAAATTGAAGCCTTTGCGAAAAGCACTCGTGTCGATCATATTAAAGCGGGTTACTACTCAGTAACTGCACTAAATCCATCTGGCATCATACCTCAAGGCCCATACATGGATTGGTTTAAATATTTGCCGGAGGGCGTATGAAACTGGCACCTCTAATGTTCGTTGGTCATGGTTCTCCGATGTTTGCGTTAGGTCCAAGCATTGAGGCTCAACATCAGGCTACCGATAACTTAACCCACCAAATGGCTAAATTTGATGATGTGGATGCTATTTTGGTGATATCACCACACTGGATTACCAAAGGCAATGTTGTGATCACCAATGATCAACCAGAAACCATTCACGACTTTGCCGGCTTTCCACCTGAATTGTACGAATTGAAGTATCCTGCTGCAGGCTCTAGCACTGTTGGTAATAGAATTATTGACTTACTGGCTAGCAATGATTTCGAAGCTAAAGCAGACAAAATCCGCGGCTGGGATCACGGTGTTTGGGTGCCTTTGCGTCATTTGCGCCCTAATGCAGACAAACCAATAGTGCAATTGTCGTTGAATGCTGATTTGTCACCAGATGAGCTAGAAAAGCTCGGTAATATCTTGAAGCAATTGCGTAAGCGGAATATTGCAGTAATCTGTTCAGGTAGCCTGACGCACAATTTGTATGATATTCGAATGAGTCATGAACGCATCGCAGATTACGCTGCTAAATTCGCGCTTTGGGTTCGAAATGCAGTTACTGAAGGAAACATAGCCGACGTTAAGCAACCTCACGTTAAAACAACTCATTATGCGAAGTCACACCCTACCTCTGAGCACTATTTGCCATTGATTATTGCAATGGCAGCAAGTGATGACGCTGATAATCTAACGGTGTTAGAAAGCCCAATCTTGCATAACTCTATCTCAATGGAGAGTTATATTTGGTCTCGGTAAGCAATAACCAAGTTAGGCGCAAATTACGAGAATAACACCAAATAGGGCAAAAGTGCTTCTGGCTATCATGACCGTTCACTCTTTGAGTCGGCAATGAACAAATTTTTAGGGCTAGGTATACCTGCTAGAAACCAGCGGGTAAGTTAGATAGGAGGACTGTGTCCCTTACCTGATTTGACCAAGCTATTTTTACCAATATTGAAACGGTTAGAATTTTTTTCGATAATCACTGCTTCACAGCCGCCGTCTCAAACGAAGAAAAGTTCTAGGCGCTTTGAGCTAGTTATTTGAACGTATACCGCTCTCTCGTCGCAGTTGATGAGAGTTTTTTTACAACCGTTTGACTTCAAGCCAAATTAAGGTCGTGTAACACCATGAGAGTTACATACTCTCGTTCTCGAGTCTGGTTTACCAAATGTTCAAGCAGCACGTGTTGATAGTGAAGATCGAGCGCACTGACTGGCTCATCCAACATCATAATCTTTGGCTCACGCATTAACGCCTGAGCGAATAGAATCATTTGCCGTTGACCACCACTGAGTTTGCTCACATCTTTATTTGCCAAATGCGAAAGTCCTATCTGGTCTAATATTCCCAGCGCTTTATGCAGCATGTCATTGCCCACTTTCAAGCTCAGCGCGTCTAACTGCCCAAGCAAAACGACTTCAATCGCTGTTAGATTCACGTCTAAATTGATGTCTTGTGGCATATAACCAAACTGGCTTCGCCACTGTGAAATCGAATTATGCGTTAGCGAATTGTCACAATAATTGACCTTCCCGGACTCCAATTTGATGTCACCAAACAATGCTTTAAGCAGCGTACTTTTACCGGTTCCGTTTGGCCCTAAAATTGCGGTAACTTGACCCTGTTTGAGTTCAAAATCGATATTTTTAGCCAGGCTTGATGAGCCAATTTGAATGTTAATTTGCTTAGCTGTCAGCATCGTTACCCTCGTTTCGCGATAATCAGCCAAAAGAAGAACGGTACGCCAATAATCGCAGTCACTATTCCGATTGGGAACAACGCGCCGGGCACGATCACTTTTGAAAGAACAGACGCAGTCGAAAGAAGAAACGCGCCGATTAGGAATGAAAGAGGTAAGAAGAATCGCTGGTCTTCGCCAACCAACATTTTGGCAATGTTAGGCGCGACAATGCCAACAAATCCAATGATGCCAACGAAACTGGTCACCGTTGCTGTCATCAAGGCAACGATGAATAGTGTTATCAAGCGCAGCTTTGCTACATCAACACCGACACTCTTTGCTCGCTCTTCACCTAAACGCAGGGCCGTTAATTTCCAAGAATCCCTGAGTAACAAAACAACACCAGCCACCGCAACCAACGAGGTGATTAACAAGTTCCCCCAGGTGGCTTTCGACAAGCTACCAAACAGCCAAAATAGGATTTGCTGACTTAATTCTGGGGAGGAGACAAACTGAACCAACGACAATAACGACTGAAAAAGAAATAGTAATGCAATGCCCGCCAATATTAACTGACCTGAGCTGATATGGCGCATTGAGGCCAACGCGAAAAGAAAACACGCAGAAAGCATGCAGCAGATGAACGCACCGAGCGGTACAGCGTAATTACTGTCTAAGCCCAGAGAACCGAAATAAAGCGTAATTGCAGCACCAAAACCCGCAGCCGCAGCCATACCTAGCGTGTAAGGGCTTGCCATCGAGTTGTTTAACAACGTTTGCATCTCAGCACCGCCAACCCCAAGCGAACCACCGACAACAATCGCCATAAGTGCAATCGGCAAACGCAAGTTGGTCACAATGACTTGTGTGGAGGCATCAACCTGAAATGGTAAGCCGATAAACTCTAAAATCGCATACAGAACCCGACCTGCATCCAACATTGAAGGCCCTGTCATAATATCGAGCACAAAAGAGATGACCAAAATTAAACAAAAAACACTCAGTACAACAAAGCGTTTCCGCTCATACTTTCGCTGATTTTCAATGGCTTGTAACACTGCTTCGGATTGCATCTAACGCTACCTGATTACCTAAAGGATAGATTTTCTTTTTCTACTGCGTCGCCGCTTGTTCAATACAAACCGCGCCGAGCAATAAATTGTGCACGCATACTAACAAAAATGATAATAATTTGCATAAAGATTAATAAAAAGATTATTATCGCAACCAAGATGAGGGAGCCAGTGGACATTGGCATATATAAAAGGGTCTAAGTTACCATGTATAAAACACTACTCAGTTTTGCTGCACTTACTGTCAGTGCTTCGGCATTTGCAGAAATCACCACCGTTACCGACGTACTAGGTCGAGAAGTTACCTTCGACGCACCAGCTAAGCGTGCGGTTGTCGGTTTCTATCCAGAAGACTATATGGCCATTGGTACAGAAG
>NZ_JATABG010000454.1:0-2336 GCF_036533755.1 Vibrio sp. M260118
CACTTGGGTTGTTAGGGTTTATCACCACAACCACATCAGCAGATTGCAGTTGAGCCTCGCTCGGTTGGTTTTGATAAAAGTGGATCGTCACAGGCTGGTGACTATTTTGCTGATAGGTTTGCCAAGCGTGTTGATGCTCTTTATAACCGATTGAGGGGAGCAAAACAGTGCCGATTGATAGACTCTGCGATAGCACCTGTGGAAGTACTTGGATTGCAGCTTGGCTTCCTGCGACAGGGAGTAAATTAGAGTGTTGGTAGTAACTAGCGGCGGCAGCTTGCAGCCCATCTTCATCTTCAGGCAAGCGGTTCCAGACAGAAATAGGTATAGCAGGTATTGGGTAGCAGTAGGGGCTTACACCGGTAGATAAATCTAGCCAATCATTGAGTGGTATTTGGTGCTTTTCTGATGCTTGGCGTAGTTTACCGCCATGATGAGGTTTTAATGGTTCAGTCATAGCGTGATTACTTAAATAGAATTAATAACACAGAGGCAGCCAACAGAACGGCTAGCCACAGTTTGCTGGTGTTAATGACAAGTTTGATTGCGCGAGGAATATCGCTCATCGTGGCATAGCTTCCTTGTCCCATTACTATTTTCTTGACCAATTGCCCGTGGTAGTAGGTATCACCACCAATTTTGATCCCCAAAGCTCCAGCGCCGGATGTCATCACGGGGCCACCGTTGGGGCTAGAGCAATTACGGGCTTGTGACAGCCAAGTTCTTAGTGCCGCTTTGGTATTACCCAGTAAGGCGTAACTTATAGCCGTTAGTCGTGCTGGAAGCCAACCCATTAAGTCATCAAGCTTGGCGGCGACATAGCCAAACGCTTTCCATCGTTCAGTTTTGTATCCCCACATCGCATCGAGTGTATTGACCAATCTAAATAAAACGGCACCCGGCGCACCAAGCAGCGCAAACCAAAAAAGCGCTCCGAAAATGGCGTCGTTGCCATTTTCCAATACAGACTCAATGGTTGATGAGGTGATTTGACGGCTATCCATCAACTCAGTATCACGACTCACTATCCAACCAATTTTGACTCGCGCTTGCTCTAAATCATCGGCTTTTAGTGGTTGATAAATCCAGTTCGCATGCTCAAGCAAGCTACGCTGGCCGACTGTTAGATAGAGCGCCGCGACATTGACCCCACTATATAGCCATAGAGATTCACTGCTAATGAGCAGTTCTTGGATTGCATAGACAGCGCCAGTGATCGGCACTACAGCGCAGCCCCAAGCAACAGCCCCTTGCCATTTTTTACCTTTGTTCATTTGAGATTCCAACCATTGCGCAACGTTGCCAAAACCGACCAAAGGGTGAAAATGTGTCGGCTCACCTAAATAGTGGTCAAGGAGCATACTCAACATCACAATGACGGTGATTAACATGCACGCTAAATCGGTTGGAAGATCTAAAAGCAACATAATTGAACTCTATTGAAAGGGCAGTGAGCCTTTATTCTGACTTACGATGTTGAGTGTTTCGCCGCGCTTTACTTCTTTCCAAATAAAGGGTTGGTCGCATACTGCTTCGGGTACAGCTCAGGAGTGACACCTGATTCCCAGACAGTTTAACTATATTTCTATTTGAATCTCAATTATTTGCCCGTTATCTAATGTTTTAAGTGGCTTCGATGGGTTGACTAAACTGGCTAAGGAAGCAATCCAGTCGCCGTGTCCAACTATTAAGCAAGGATTCTGGCGAGTGTGTTGACGAATTATCTGGTTCAACCATTTTCCTGCGTTACTATCTCGTTGTAAGGCCCGTTCGAACTCATTTAGCTCTCCCTGGGAGACGATTGGCGCCTTGAGGTAGCCAGCGATAATTCTTGCACTGGACATAGCTCGTCCCAATTGACTGGTATGTATGGTGCTGATGGTCTCGCCATACTGAGATAACAGGGTTTGACCAACTTGGTGCATTTGTCGCTTTCCGCGAGCGGTCAAAGCACTGTCGAGAAGATGTTGCGATTTACCGATTTGATTCCATTCAGTCTCGCCATGCCTAACGGCTATCAATGTTAATGTTCGCTGCGTCATTGCTTCGCACCTTTATATACTGATGATAAACGGTGTTTCATGTGCATTTGCCAACTGGTGCTAATTTGTCATTTAAACACTTGCCCCTTTTTGGTATAAGCACGTGAATTCACCAAATTGCGATTAAACCGACCAGACTGGCGAGAAGAATCGGGCATAAAAAAAGCCTCTGAAAACAGAGGCTTTAAGGTAAATATGAGTTTTATTCCTGGCTTATAGGCCAGCAAAGTCACGCAGTAGCGCAGCTTTGTCTGTCGCTTCCCACGGGAACTCTTCGCTACCGAAGTGACCGTA
>NZ_JATABG010000455.1:0-2322 GCF_036533755.1 Vibrio sp. M260118
GGCATTGTATCAGTCGATACGTGGTTCAGAATTAAAGGAAATTCACCTTCCACGACTCAACTTTAAAGGTTAACACAGAGTATGGTAAGGAAAGTTTACTTTTGCCTGCAAAATTATTTGTGTTTCAAGGTAAGAAAATGCTTTGAATTCACAATTTTGCTGATTATGATGCGCGCCTCTAATTTGTGTAACTATGGGTCATTTTTAGTTATTGACCAAGGTGGGAGATAAACAGACGTTGAACGCTAAACAAGACGCAGGAAAACCAGTAGTTAAATTGACTGGGATTAGCAAGAGTTTCGATGGTAAGGAAATCATTGCAGATCTAAACCTCGATGTGAATCATGGTGAGTTTTTAACGATTTTGGGTCCTTCAGGTTGTGGTAAAACCACAGTACTTAGGATGATTGCCGGTTTTGAAACCGCCGACAAAGGTGAAATTATCCTTGATGGCCAAAACGTAACTCAAGTCCCTGCGGAGCAAAGGCATGTAAACACTGTGTTCCAAAGTTATGCCCTATTCCCTCATATGACGGTATTCGAAAACGTTGCCTTTGGTCTGCGTATGCAAAAAGTACCTTCAAATGATATTGAACCTCGCGTGATGGAAGCATTACGTATGGTTCGCCTTGAAAAAATGGCGCAGCGTAAACCTCATCAGCTTTCTGGTGGCCAACAACAACGTATCGCTATCGCACGCGCCGTAGTTAATAAGCCGAAGGTTCTTCTGCTTGATGAGTCTCTGTCTGCGCTTGACTATAAGTTGCGTAAACAGATGCAGATTGAACTTAAGCAACTTCAGCGTCAGCTTGGGATCACCTTTATCTTCGTTACTCACGATCAAGAAGAAGCGCTTTCGATGTCAGACCGTATCATCGTTATGCGCGATGGTGTTGTTGAACAAGATGGTTCTCCTCGCGAGATCTATGAAGAACCGAAGAATCTATTCGTTGCTCGCTTTATTGGTGAGATCAATGTGTTTGATGCGACCATGATTGAGCGTATCGACGAAAAACGTATTCGCGCAGAGATCGAAGGTGTGGAATCGGTGGTCTATTACGATCAACCTGCGACTGAAGGTGAAAAACTTCAAGTTTTACTTCGCCCTGAAGATTTACGCATCGAAGAGATCAAAGAGTCTGAACAAAAAGGCATTGTTGGTCACGTTACCGAGCGCACCTACAAAGGTATGACGCTTGATTCGGTTATTGAACTAGAGTCTGGCATGCGAGTCATGGTTAGCGAGTTCTTTAACGAAGACGATCCAGACGTTGACCACTCATTAGGTCAAAAAGTGGCCATTACTTGGGTTGAAAGCTGGGAGGTGGTACTCAATGAAAGCCAAGACGTTTAGTCTGCAGAACGCCATCATCACCCTGATCGTCGGTTGGCTAACACTATTTGTGTTAGTGCCTAACTTGATGATTATCGGTACCAGTTTCCTAACTCGTGATGAAGCCAACCTGATAGAGATGACTTTCACGCTGGATAACTACTTCCGCTTGATGGACCCTCTCTACGCCAAGGTTCTGTGGCACTCGTTCTATATGGCGATTATTGCGACCTTGCTCTGTTTGGTTATCGGCTACCCATTTGCGTACATTGTGGCGAAGATGCCTGAGAAATGGCGTCCTATCATGCTGTTTTTGGTCATTGTGCCATTTTGGACTAACTCGCTTATTCGTACTTACGGTTTGAAAATCGTATTAGGTACGCAAGGTATTTTAAATAAGTCTCTGATAGCCATGGAGATCATCGATAAACCGATTCGTTTAATGTACACCGAAACTGCGGTAATGATCGGTCTAGTGTATATCCTGCTTCCTTTCATGATTCTGCCGCTCTACTCGGCAATCGAGAAGTTGGACAACACTTACCTCGAAGCGGCAAAAGATTTGGGAGCGAACAAGTTCCAGACGTTCACTAAAGTCATTCTGCCTTTGACTGCTCCGGGCATCATTGGTGGCTGCTTATTGGTTCTTCTTCCTGCATTGGGTATGTTCTACATTTCAGATTTACTGGGTGGAGCGAAGAACCTACTGATCGGTAATGTGATTAAGAGCCAAGTGCTTAATGCTCGTGACTGGCCGTTTGGTGCCGCCACCAGCATTGCATTAACCATAGCCATGGCGATCATGTTGTATGCCTACTATCGAGCGGGCAAGTTAATGAACAAAAAAGTGGAGCTAAACTGATGGGACGTACAGTTAGATTTGGCTTTATGACTTTGGTATATGCCTTCTTGTATTTGCCGATTGTGGTGCTGATCGTTAACTCTTTCAACGCCAACAAGTTTGGTATGAAATGGGGTGGCTTTACGAC
>NZ_JATABG010000456.1:0-2321 GCF_036533755.1 Vibrio sp. M260118
ATTAGTCGTGCGCTTTGAAAACTCCCGTCAAGTCTAAGAGAGTGATCTTCAATCTTGATATGTTGCTCTGTTCTGGGCGGCAGCCTCTTGCGCAAACACATGGATATTTCCTTTAAGTCATTTGGGTAATCGTTGCAATCCGCATCGAAACCTCAGCGCAGATGTTGAGATTAAATAGTTGCTGTTAACTATTTGTTTCAATAAAGAATTGTCTCAAGTTGCTCATATCTAAGCTTATTTAAATTCTCATCCAATGAAAAAGTCTAGCTTGGTCACACTCTGTAGATTCAAAAATTACCCAACTAACACTCATTCTCTCAGCTAGCCGTTGGGTCGTGATGTTTGTCACGGATCGTGCGCATGACGATCGAATAGGATGTGCCCAAAGCGAAAAGGTGGATGTAGCTCGCATGGTGTAGGCTGATTGCCTTTAGTTAATGGATTAATACATAAAAGATATGAGAGCTTAAACATGAACAAGCCACGTTTATCCTTCTGGCAAATCTGGAATATGAGTTTTGGTTTCCTCGGGATTCAATTTGGATTCGGGCTACAGAACGCTAACGTTAGCCGCATTTTTGAAACTCTGGGAGCGAGTATCGATCAAATTCCAATTCTCTGGTTAGCGGCTCCATTGACAGGTCTATTGGTTCAACCAATTATCGGTCACTTCAGTGACAACGCTTGGACTCGACTTGGTCGACGTCGACCTTATTTCTTGATGGGTGCACTCGCATCGTCTTTCGCTTTGATCGTTATGCCTTACTCGCCATACCTGTGGGTAGCAGCAGGCATGTTGTGGATCTTAGATGCCTCTATCAACATCTCCATGGAACCATTCCGTGCATTGGTTGCAGATAACTTACCGTCAGAGCAACGTACACAAGGTTTTGCCGTTCAAACCTTTTTCATTGGTGTCGGCTCAGTTGTTGCGTCAGCGATGCCATACATCCTGACTAACGTTTTCGATATTGCTAACACGGCACCGAAAGGCCAAATCCCAGATTCAGTGAAGATTTCATTCATCTGTGGTGCAGTGGTGTTCCTAGCTTCAATCATTTGGACTGTGGTCCGCACCAAAGAGTACTCTCCAGAAGAGCTGGCTAGGTTCGAAGGCGAAACGTTAGAAGAGGAAACTCAAGAGAAAGCAACGTTTAAGCAGATTATCGCGGACCTTCGCGCTATGCCAAAGACCATGCTGCAATTGGCTTTTGTGCAGTTCTTCTCTTGGTTCGCTCTATTTGCAATGTGGATCTACACAACATCAGCGGCAACAACCCACATCTTTGGTGCCACAGACACGAGTTCTGCGTTATATAACGAAGGTGCTGACTGGATTGGTCTCTGTTTCGCAGCATACAACGGTGTTTCTGCTATCGCAGCATTTGCTCTGCCTTGGTTGGCGCAGCGCACTAGCCGTAAGTTTGTTCACTGCCTGTCCCTAGTGATTGGTGGCTTGAGCTTGGCTTCTATCTCGCTTGTTAGTGATCCAAACATGTTGATGCTAAACATGGTGGGCATCGGTATTGCGTGGGCAAGTATTCTTTGTATGCCATATGCGATCCTTGCGGGCTCTCTGCCTTCAAAGAAAATGGGCTTCTACATGGGGGTGTTTAACTTCTTTATCGTACTGCCACAAATTCTTGCTGCGGGTATTTTAGGCTTCTTCACTCGCTGGGCGTTCGATGGCAACACCATGATGGCTCTAGTTCTGGGCGGTGTTTCAATGATCTTTGCTGGCCTAATGGTAATGGTAGTCAAAGACCAAGACGAGCCAAACCAGGCAACGAATGAAACCGTTACTCCGGTAGAGGCTTAATCATCCGTTAAGCTAATAATTTAAAGGGGTGATGGCTCATCTGAGCATGAACTTACCGAGTACATCTAAAGTGAAAAAGCGCCGTTTGGCGCTTTTTCTCTATTTGGCCCACAGTTAAACATTCTAAATCGCTATTAAACAAACAAGTACGGAAATAGCTTTTTACGCTCTTCGGCAGTGAGCGACTCTACTCGTGCGATATTGGTATCTGGAATCGCTTCGGGGTTAGGGTAGTGCTTGAGGACTTTCTCCATGCTCTCTTCACGGATCAGATGAAATACTGGGTACGGCGAGCGGTTGGTTAGGTTTTCATCATCTTCTGGCTGTGCGCCACCAAAGCAATAATCTGGGTGGAAAGTCGCGAGTTGGAATACGCCTTCCCATTCTTGCTGTCGAATTAAAGCCTCAATCCAATCGATGAACAGATTGTAGTCGTAGAAGTCACTGAACATATTTGGTACAGCGACCAAGGTCGTTTCAAGATGTTCGGGTTGAGTTGAGG
>NZ_JATABG010000457.1:0-2312 GCF_036533755.1 Vibrio sp. M260118
AAACTACCTCAAACAGTACAACTCACTGGCAACCATAGAGCAGCAAGAGTTAGATTTAATCAGTGAAGATGCATTTCGTCAGCAAAAAGAGTTTGTTGAGCAGACATTGCACTTAAGCGGTCAGAAAAAAGAGCTGGAACAGACTCACCTTGAGTATCGTAAGTTCCAAAAGATCACCTTTACCCTATTCGCTCTGTGCGCATTGTTATTTGTCTTCATTCTTCGTCGAGGCCATATCATCAGCGTGCAAAAAGAGGAGCTTGATGAGCTAAACGAAGATCTCTACACCCACTCACGTTCTGGGCTAAAAAACCTGCGCATGTTGAATGCTAAACTTCCAGCCTCACTAGAAGAGAGCAATCATAAGTTCGAGAAATGGCATGTTGGTGAGTTGATTCATGAGCCTCTTAACGACCGCCTACGTTTCGTCATGATTGATGTACCGTTTTTGCGCAACATGTATTTGCAACACGGCTACCAAGAAGGCTTGAAACTAGAACGTGCATTTGGCGATTATCTGCAACAACGAGTCGAGCATCCAGCACGTATTTATCACTTCTCCGATGCAAACCTGCTCTACATTGAGCCAAACAGTGAGCGCAACACCAACCCTGAAGAGTTGTTCGAAAAGATCCAACAGTGGATCTTAGAGTTCAAACCAGATCGTTTACTCAACCGCATCATTCGTATTGGTATGGCAGACTATCCTTTCCTACCAAGGGCGTATACCGCAATTAATGATAAGGAACTAGTTGATGTGCTACTTATGTCAACCAGTACCGCACGAACCTTAAGCATGAAAGAGAACTCGAGCCAATGGGTTTACTTGCGAGCGATTGAAAACGCACCGGCAGCAAGTTTAGCTACAGGTAATATCCGCAAGGCATGCAAGCACTCCATCAATCAAGGGCTAATTAAGGTCCACTCTTCTTTCAAGAATGAGGACAGCATCAAAAAACTGTTAAAAGATGAATAAAAGCTAACCAATCAAACGTAGTAAATCGTGACGGCCGTGATTTATTTGATATTATCGATAAATTACTAGATATAAGTTGAATCTCATTTAAGTTACTCCATGGGCGTTATCGAACAAGATCTTCAGTCACAGCTGCACAACCTGAAATCTCAATTGGAACAAGTTCGATTGACACAAAGGGATACCTCGTTCAAATTTAATAGAGAGCAAAAGGTACTTCAACGTGTTATCGCTTCATTAAGTAATGCTTATCAATGTGAAAATCCGCGCCTACAAGCGGGGCTCACTGAGCTGATTCAAGCGATAGAGCAACAACAAGACGTCAGTACCTTGATTCCGAAACTTGCAGTCTTAGAGCGTTTACTAAAACAACAAGGCTTGGCTATGGAGCAACAAACCGAACATTTGGATTGCCAAATAAAGCACAGCGGTGAAACTCTGCTTCGTTTGACCGGACTACCCGCGCGAATCAAACGTGATCTGCGTGATTTGCTCAGTTATTCCAGTGGTCTTAAACACCCCCGTTCTGAGCAAGCCCTAAAACTCCTTAGTCTCTACGAACGCTCGGTAAAAATCATTACTTCCAACCCTGATTACAGCGTAAACCAAGTTGCTGCTAGTTCCGATCGTGATCTATTACTCCGTTTATCTGAAGAGTTGCAACACCTGATCACTGAGTTGGATTTCGAAGGCGAGTCTGGCGACCTACTGATAGATATCCGCGCGAAGCTACTGATTGGTGTCAACAGCCACGCCTTACTTGAGCTGACATTACAAACACTGAAGCTAGTGATTGAAGGGACACATTATGAGCGCAAGACTTCTGAACAGTTCCTTGAGCAGGTCAATGCTTCACTCTCTACCTCATTGAAGAGTGCGGCACAGAACTCACAACAATCCCACAGTTATTTTGCTCATCGTCAAGAGATGAACGATGAGCTAGAAGAGTTGGTAGCAGATACGCAAGCTAAAGTCGCCAACGCAGAGAGCATAGAGTCACTGAAACAGCAAGTGAACCCACTACTGACCCAACTGAATTCTCTATCTGAGCGATTAAAACATGCAGAGCAACGTGAGCAAGCGCTACTAGAACGAATGGACTATGGCAAAAACCAACTTGAAGCTCTGTTCGATATCACCCAAGACTACCGCCGCCGTTTAGAAGATCAGGCACAACGTATGCTGCTTGATCCACTAACAAAGGTATACAACCGCGCCGCGTTTGGTGATCGACTTGAGCTTGAATACCGCCGCTGGATACGAGCACAACATACCCTGCGCGTGGTTATTTTAGATATTGACGGTTTCAAAGCGATCAATGATAGCTTTGGTTATA
>NZ_JATABG010000458.1:0-2302 GCF_036533755.1 Vibrio sp. M260118
ATATTGCAAGGGGCAAAAAAATGTCTTCAGTAAAAGTAGGTACGACTAACTTAGATGGAACTGGTTCTTCTGCTAACTTAGTTTCAGAACACGAAATTTTAGATGGAATAGGTCAAGCAACTGACTATGACGCCAAAATCTCAAACCAATCGATTGATGTTGAAGCAACAGGTTGGAATGCGGTTGGTGAAAAAGAAGTGAAAGTTGATGGTGAAAACGTTGATGTTTACGCTAAAAATTTCGTAGATGCTGACATCGATTTATCTGATAGCTCACTTGGTGTGTCCGTTTCACTTCTGTACTCAAAGCGTGGTCAAATCCAAACCGGTGATGGTGACGATACTGTCAATGTAGCTGTACAAACTAATAATGGTGGTTGGAGTAACCTTTTCACGGTTGATACTGGCGCTGGTAATGATACGGTCAAGTTTTTTAATGAGGCTAACTCACAATTTACCTCTGTTGACCTAATGACAGGTGAAGGCAATGACATCATTAACCTATCTGGCTTAGATGAGAATGCTAACAGCAGTGTGACTCGTAAAGTAGATGCAGGTGAAGGAAACGATATTGTGGCGGGCTCTGTTGGGGCCGATATCCTTGATGGCGGTGCTGGTGCAGATATTATTACTGGCTTAGGGGGCAACGACGTTATCTTCTACGACGAAAATGACATAGCTGTTTTCGGCGGTGACGGTCTTGACGCCCTAGTTGTAACTGGTAATAAAGACACGACTATTGGTAATAACTTTGCTGGCTTTGAAGCGATTGTTGGTGAGGCAGAAACGGCGCAAGACTTACGTGTTAATCTACAAGATGGTTTAGTGATTGCTCTGGGTAATGATGATGGCGATGAAGTTTCTTTCAATCAAGACGTGAGCTTCACTGCTGTGTCACAAGATCTTACCGCTGAGCAAGCTTCACTCCTTGAAGCAAGTGGTATGGCCGATGCTGCACTTCAAGCATACGAAACTGTATATATGGGCGAAACAGTGACTGTTTGGTCGGATACTGAACTCGTATAATAGTTTTCGCGTAAATCAAAAATGCGCCTTATGGCGCATTTTTGAGTAACTATAAGTGTAGGTTGCTATGCCCGAATGGAGTCGATTTTTGCAAGAGCGTAAAAAGCATCTTGTATATATAGGTATTTTTTCAGTGTTCGTTAACTTGCTTATGCTGGTATTACCAATCTACAGTTTACAAATATTTGACCGTGTTCTCTCCTCAAGAAGTCCCGAAACACTTCTCTTACTGGCTGTATTAGCTTTAGGCCTATTACTTATACAAGCCTTGCTTGATTTCATCCGAACACGTCTATTAAATATAGGTGCGTCACAGTTTGAACACTATTGTGTACCACATCTAGTTAAACATGCTTTTTCGATAGCAGGGAGAACACCAGACCTTGCCCGTAGAACACTACAAGATTCACAAGAAGTGAAAGGCGGGTTGGCATCTCCTATGGTCGCTTTATTGTTTGACTTACCTTGGACGCCTATTTTTATCCTTGTCATTTTTTCTCTTCACCCTTATTTAGGTTGGTTCGCTTTCGCCGCAGCAACAGTTTTATCTCTATTAACTTGGTTAAATTTATATTTGACACGCAAAAGTATTGATGAGCTTGCTCATCAAGCATTTGACAATGGAGCTTATTTACAAAGGCAAATTGCGCTGGGTAACACCATTTCACTATTTAACGTCGCCGATAAGCTTGCACAACATTGGCAATCTAACAATGTGAACATTATTCATTTGCAAAATGAATACAACTTTAAATTACAGTTCCTTCAAGCCTCTATTAAATATGCTCGGATGAGCCTTCAAGTCGGGGTACTCGCCCTTGGTGGTTGGTTAGTTATTACTGATCAGGCGGTAGCAGGAGTGTTGTTAGCAGCCTCTATTCTATTGGGCCGGGTACTAGCTCCTCTAGATCAGAGTATCAATTTATGGCGACCTTGGCGTCAAAGCAGGGCAGCATGGTCGCGGGCAGAGGCTGTTTTATCTTTGCCGGAGTCGGAACAGCGTATTGAGATGCCAATTGAAGATATCAGCGTTCAGGTTGAGGGTTTTAGTGTCAAAGATCAGTTTGAGCGTTTAATTCTTAAGAATGTTCAATTTGAACTAAAAGCTGGCCACGCATTAGCGATTGTTGGAAGTAGTGGTTCTGGTAAATCAACTTTGCTGAATGCCATTGCAGGCGTTGAGTATAATCACCAAGGTTATATTCGCTTAAACGGCATTGCTTTAACTGAAATGCTTCCCCGTCAAAGGCAACAGCTTATAGGTTACTTACCGCAAC
>NZ_JATABG010000459.1:0-2296 GCF_036533755.1 Vibrio sp. M260118
TGTACGCTGCTGATACACTTTTAACTCTCCACTAAATGGAGTGCGCTCAGCAATTTCAACCACATTATGCCTAAAGCTTGGCGGGAAGTGCCCTTTCTCGCGAGTGATTTTGCCATCGGAGAACGTGACTTTTAAAATAGGTCGATCTACTGCGACCAGCCAAAAGATTAAAATTGATGCAACAATAACGACGTACAGCATAGGCGCTCCCTACTAGGGTCAGTTGACCCTAATCAAGTAATTTGGACAAATCTTCTTTTAGACTATTCACTGCTTTGCTCGCTTTTTCACTGCGCGACGCCTCTGATAACAAATATTCAATCGCATCAGATAAAGTACAACCAAGCTCATTCGCTCTGTGTGATAGTTTCTCCCATACCCGATAATCAAGATCGATAGACTTTTTCTTAGTATGGATTTGCTCAGCATTAAAGTGACGCTTACGTTTAGCTCGAATCGCCTGCTTGAGCTTATTGTCTAGCTCTGGCGACATATGTTGCTCAATCCACTCAAGAACTTTCGTTGGCTCATGCTCTATTTGACGTAGCTCATGAATCGCAGCATCGGCTTCACTGGTATCAACGTAACTGGTGATAGTTTCACCGGCCTTCCACTTGTTGATCAAATAATTCCATTTCCAACCACATTCTAAGTTTTCAAGCTGTTGATATTTCATTGTAAAGCCATTCCGTTAACGTCCCAGGTGACAGCGTAACCCTAACTAACCCAAGTTACAATCCCATTTTTAGTTGAAAAGCGATCAAGATCATCAGATAAATTATCTGTATCTCCCGAAACGGTTTTTCTATATAATTTTCATCCATTTTAAGTACATGAATTGATTTAATGAACCAAGAAAGCTGGCATGCTGTCACGCCACAATATTCTCAATATGACGCGCAGATCCAACGATTTGATGAGATAGAAAAAGTCGATTTTTTTAATATCCAACCTCGTCTCAAACAATCACTGAAAACCCTAGCCACAATAGAGGGCTTTAGCCGCTTACTTGTTATCAATTCTGCTGACAACTCCTTCTACCGCAACTTGATTAAAGATGGTTTACAAGCACTTGTAGGCAGCAAGCCTGTGGAAACGAGTGAGTCTTTAAGCATTTCAACGCTACTAGGTTCATACACCTGTAACGATTGCGGTGAGATCGTCACTTCAAACCAAGGATTGCTAGACAAAGCTAACGGCGGCTATTTAGTGATACCAGTAACCTTACTATTGGCTAACCCTGCAAGTTGGCAAACTTTGAAGTCCGTATTGCTTGGGCAGGTCGTCAGCCCTGTAAATGCAGACCCTCGTAAACTTGCGACTAACCCACCATCGCAAACCTACGACATAAAGATCGTTATGGTCGGTGATCGTCACCAAATCGCAGATTTCGAATATTTAGAGCCTGAACTGTACACTGGTCTAGCTATGTTCACCGAAATCGAAAATGAACTAGCACTTAACAGCGAAAGTATTACACAGTTGCTAGGTTTCATCGCGTGGATTATTCATACATACAAGCTACCCACTCTCTCGTTCGGCGCCATACATCGACTAATGAATGCTGGCGCGCGCTATACCGAAGATCAGCACTATATGCCAATCGAGATCCTTTGGTACTTGTCACTGTTCCAAGAGGCCCTAGTCACCTCGAACAACAAAGTCATCTCAGAGCAAGACCTTGAACAAGCCATAGAGGCAAAATATCATCGTGAAGCCTACCTCCCAGAAAGAGCTCTCGCAGACATCACTGACGGCCAAGTCATCATTGAGACTCAAGGTGAATGTATCGGCCAGGTCAATGGCCTAACCGTTATTGACGTGCCAGGGCATCCTATGTCGTATGGTGAGCCTGCACGAATATCATGTGTCATTCATTTTGGTGATGGCGATATCTCAGATGTAGAACGTAAAGCCGAACTTGGTGGTAACTTACACGCTAAAGGCATGATGATCATGCAAGCCTTTGTTAGCAGTGCACTACAACTTGACGAGCCGCTGCCCTACTCAGCCTCAGTCGTGTTTGAGCAGTCGTACAGTGAAGTTGATGGGGATAGTGCCACACTTGCTGAGCTTTGCTCTTTCGTCTCTGCTCTATCTGAGTACCCGATAAACCAGCAAATCGCGGTAACTGGCGCTGTTGACCAATTTGGCCGCGTTCAAGCTGTTGGCGGCCTAAACGAAAAAATCGAAGGCTTCTATCACGTATGTAAACTTCAAGGCTTAACTGGCGAACAAGGTGTAATCTTACCTAAGTCTAACCTTATCCATTTGTCTCTGAACAAAGACGTGGTAG
>NZ_JATABG010000460.1:0-2294 GCF_036533755.1 Vibrio sp. M260118
AAAATCTGCTGGTGAAACTGTGTATTCATGAATAGCACCATCTTTGATTTCCGCTACTGTAGTTTCACCGTGAATCGCCACTTCATCTAAGCCACTACCGTGCACAACCGCTGCTCGCTTCATACCCATCTTAAGCATGGTTTCAGCGATTGGGCGAACTAACTCTTTGCTGTAAACGCCCATCAATTCTATGTTTGGACGCGCAGGGTTAATCAGTGGGCCAAGAATATTGAAAATAGTACGAGTTTTCATGGTCTGGCGCACTGGCATCGCATGGCGTACACCACTGTGATATTGCGGTGCGAACAGGAAGGCAACGCCAATTTCATCGACCGCTTTACGAGTATCTTCCGCGCTCATTGCTAAGTTAATACCGAACTTATCAAGAAGGTCAGAAGACCCCGATTTGCTTGATACGCTGCGGTTGCCGTGTTTCGCGACTTTGAGCCCACACGCTGCGGCAACAAATGCAGACGTGGTTGAGATGTTGATCGTGTCGTGACCGTCACCGCCAGTTCCCACGATGTCAGCAAAATCGTAATCTGGTTGTGGGAACGGGTTTGCATTGGCAAGCAGTGCTTTCGCTGCCCCAGCAATCTCATCTGGTGTTTCACCTTTAATCTTGAGTGCGGTTAGCGCTGAAGCCATTAGAATTTGGTCTAACTCACCACGAATAATAACGTCGAAAAGTTGTTGGCTCTCTTGCTCGCTTAGTGACTCTTGGTCATAAAGTTTATTGATAATCTGTTCCATGACGTTATTCCTTATTTGTCGTTCTTGTCCAAAGCCCACTCAATGGCGTTGGCGAGCAGTGTTGCACCGTAAGTCGTCATTATTGATTCTGGGTGGTATTGGAAACCGCATACCTTGTCTTGTTCTTGTACTACAGACATCACCAACCCATCAACCTCTGCGGTAATGGTTAACGCTTCAGGTACATGGGTTGCGACTAGCGAGTGGTAGCGTGCGATGGCTAGTGGCGAAGGTAGTTCGGCGTATGTTGCGTGGTTTTGATGTTCCATCATCGACACTTTACCGTGGATGATTTCACCGGCTCCTGCAACCGTGCCGCCGTAGGCTTCAACAATGGCTTGATGGCCCAAACAGATACCAATCATAGGCACTTTGCCTTTTAAGCGCTGAATAATCTCTGGCATTGAGCCCGCTTCTGACGGAGCGCCAGGGCCCGGCGATAACAGCACTACTGGGTTGTCTAATGCAGCGACCGTCGCCTCTATTGCCTCTGCTGCAATGTTGTTACGGTAGATAGTGACCTCATGTCCTAGTGAGCGGAACTGGTCGACGAGGTTGTAGGTAAATGAATCGAAGTTGTCGATAAAAACAATATTTGCCATCTCAGTGCTACTCCTTATGTGCTGCTTGAATAGCAGAGATTACTGCTTGAGCTTTACCATGGGTTTCGTCGGCTTCAGCTTGAGGATCTGAATCGAAAACAACTCCGGCACCTGCTTGAACTTGGGCAATACCATTTTCGACATAGGCAGAGCGGATCACGATACAGGTATCGAGCGTGCCTTCGCCAGTAAGATAGCCCACCGCGCCGCCATAGCTTCCACGGCGCGCACCTTCAACATCTCGAATCAGCTGCATTGCGCGAATTTTTGGTGCGCCAGTCAGTGTGCCCATGTTCATACAAGCTTGGTATGCGTGCAGGGCATCTAAGTCTTCGCGTAACTGACCCACAACACGAGAGACTAAGTGCATGACGTGGCTGTAACGGTCTACTTTTAGTAAATCGGCAACGTGGCGAGTCCCTGCTTGAGAAATTCGCGCTACGTCATTACGCGCCAAATCAACCAACATCATGTGTTCTGCGTTCTCTTTTTTATCAGTGCGCAGCTCAAGCTCAATGCGGCTGTCTAGATCGAAGTCAATCTCACCGTTTGGACGTTTACCACGACGACGAGTGCCTGCAATCGGGTAGATTTCGACTTGATTAGAGTGTGTTTCGTACTTCAGTGCGCTTTCCGGAGAAGCGCCAAACAGAGTAAATAGCTCATCTTGCATGTAGAACATGTAAGGGCTTGGGTTGCTCTGCTTTAACTCTTTATATGCCGCGAGTGGAGAAGGGCAAGGCAGTGTGAAACGTCGTGAAGGAACGACTTGGAAAATATCCCCTTTCACCACGAACTGTTTCAGGTCGCGAACGATCTGACAAAAATCTTCATCAGAGATACTTGGCTGAGCAAACGTATCAGTAACTGCTGTAGCCTTTGGCAGTGGCTTTAGGTTGGCGCAAGCATCGCTTATTTGGTCAATGCGTTGTGCTAGTG
>NZ_JATABG010000461.1:0-2283 GCF_036533755.1 Vibrio sp. M260118
ACGTCTCTTTAAGCTGCAATAGATTTGGGTTGGCTTTTAGCTCATTTACCGATTGATTGATAACAGTGATTTGCGCAAGATCAGAGTGGAAAAAACTCTCTTCCGCCAACATGTCAAACACTGGTGGAACAAAGCCTGGAAGTAAATTTTGCTCAGCAATTTTGCCTGAAAATGCCGAGAAGTAACCAATCTCATTGCTTGGAGACTGAACAACTAACACACCAAACATTTTACCGGTGCCGTCTGGATTACCGTCTAATCCAAAGTCGTGCTGCCAACCTTGCTGAGTAGCAAGATGTAGTTGCAGTTGCTTGGCCGCTAACTCACACAGAGGGTGTGGCTGGTAGTAAAATGGGAAAGTAAACTTCTCAGGTAATGAAAGCGATTCGATGTCGCTTTCAAAACGGGTGAAAAGGTCGTTGTGATGATGCATTCAGGTATTCACTGCTCGGGCTGATTCTGGCGTGATTTTACCTGTTTGAGACTAGATTTCTAGCCTTGCGTTTCAGCATCTTCACGCTTAATGAGTTTGTGGCCATCTTCCGACACACCTTGTTTCCAGTAACTGCTGATGTAGATGTTCTCACGATCTACTTCTTTCTCGTTGCGGAAGTACTGGCGTAGAGCACGCATTGAATCGAACTCACATGCACACCAAACCGAAGGCGTGCCTTCTAACCAAGGCTGTGCTCGAACGGCTTCTTCGAGATCTTCGTCTTCAAATATCCACTTCACGGTCATGTTTTCGGGCGCCTGAATCGGTTGAATATCTTGCTCGGAAACCACCTTAATTACAGCGAAACCTTGAGCATTGGCAGGCAAACGACGGATCTTAGCTGATAACGCAGGCAGCGCCGTCATGTCTGCACTCATTGCGAACCAATCGGCTTCAGTGTTCATATCTTCAATGATGCCAGGGCCAACGATTGAAATGGTGTCGCCAACTTTAGCGTCCATTGCCCAGCGCGCAGCAAAGCCGCACCCTAAGTCGAGAGTGATGTGACGCACAAAGTCGACTTCAATACTAGCTGTTGATGCGTCAAACTTGCGAACTGTGTAAGTGCGCATTGCCGGGCGTTCATTCTCTGCCAATAACTTAGGATCCGTCTCGCCAGAAGGCGTAAACAATAGTTTTATATATCCACCTTCGCAATTGCTAGGAAAATCCTTTAACGATTCACTTTGCAAGGTAATACGCTGCATATTGGGTGTAACCGAAGTAACGGTGGTTACGGTTACAAGTTTTGGTGATGGCTTTTTCATTTAATTTCTCGAGAATTATAATTGTTCTCAATTAGATTAACAGCACTATTGGCTATTAGATAGGCTCTTTAACAAAATTTACATAATTTGTCGTTAGATCATCGGCAGCGTGGAGCCAACCAACAATAGCGCCATTAGAATATTGAAACTGCGTACACGCAGGTTACTCGTTAGCCAACGCTGTAGCTCTCTGCCTGCGATGATCCAAAACGAGCCAGATGGGAAGTTAATCAGCAGAAATGTCACGGAAATGATCATTAGCTCCACCCAACCACCACCATTGCTGTACAAGGTGACGGAACTTAACGCCATTGACCAACCTTTAGGGTTAACCCACTGAAAGCTTGCAGCGCCAAGAAAGGTCATAGGGCGAAAGTCATCGGCTGCGCTCGCTCTGCCGCTGAGCGCAATTTTACCTGCAAGGTAGGCAAGATAAGCCAAACTGACGTACTTCAAAACAAGGTGAATGGCAGGATAGGTTTGAAATAGTGTGGTAAGCCCCACGCCAACAAGTAACACCATAAAAGCAAACCCGAACGCGACACCACACATATGAGGTAGCGTGCGAAGATAGCCGACGTTCGCGCCAGAGGTCATGAGCATGATGTTGTTTGGACCAGGAGTAAAGGTCGAGACAAAGGCAAATATCACCAATGCGGTGAGTTGTTCAAGTTCCATAACGTTGTCCTTTCTTAGCGAAACAAGATAAGCAATAAAATTGTGTAGAAACACATGTCTTGACCGGTCGAGAACTATATTAGGTAGATTAGAGCGCAATTGTGTGCTTTTATTCGAATGAAATGGACTAATTGCGCAATAAAGGTAAGGAATGGATAAGTTTGACGAAAAAATATTGCAGGTGCTTAAAGGGAACGGAAGAATCTCGAATGTTGAGCTATCTGAGCAAGTTGGGCTTTCACCTTCTGCGACCTTAAGACGGGTACAAGAGCTTGAAAAAAGCCAACTGATTAAAGGCTACCGAGCGGTGCTAGACAATACTCAGCTCGGGGTTGGTTTTAT
>NZ_JATABG010000462.1:0-2692 GCF_036533755.1 Vibrio sp. M260118
ACGGAAATAAGGCCAATACTGACTTCTGTATGCCACTCTAAGGGTTGGTTACTTCAGTTCGTCGTATAACCAAAAATATCGCGATCGCGGCCTACGGCCGCTCCATACAAAGAACCCCACTTAAAAAGTGGGGTTCGTCATCAATCTGAAGCCTCCAAGGAGGAGGCCTGCTAATAAACTATTCAGTAAAGCGCATCACGCCTTCTTGAACTGCTGAAGCGACTAAGTCACCATTGCGATTGTAGATTTCACCACGAACTAAACCACGGGTATTACTTGCTGTCGGGCTTTCGATAACATATAGCAACCACTCATCCATTTTAAATGGGCGGTGGAACCAGATCGAGTGATCGATAGTGGCCACTTGGAATTTTGGTGTCATGAGCGATACACCATGTGGATGTAGTGCGGTTACTAAGAAACCCCAGTCTGACGCGTAACCTAGTAAGTATTGGTGGATCAACTGGTTCTCCGGCACCTCTCCATTTGCACGAATCCACAGGTATTGCTTCGGCTCGACTTTCTCAGGTTTTAACGGGTTCACCACGGTGACCAAAACCTGGTGCTTCACCATGGTAAGACGCAGTCAAATAGAAGATAGGTCGCCCATTTTGAATCGCTTTTACGCGGCGAGTACTAAAACTACGGCCATCGCGCAGGTTTTCAACGTCATAGATAATCGGTTTTTCTGGATTGCCCGGGTATAGGAAGTAGCTGTGAAATGAGTGTACAGTACGGTCTTCAGCAACAGTGTAACGCGCAGCTGAGAGAGCTTGACCAATGACTTGGCCGCCATAAACTTGAGGTAGCCCTAAGTTTTCGCTCTGGCCTCTAAATAGACCTTTTTCTAGCTTTTCCAGTTGGAGTAACTTAAGTAACTCTGTAAGCGGTTTGCTCATTATAAAAACCTTTATTCTTAGTATCTGTCGATCATTTTACCGTTATTAGTAAGAAATAAAACAACTGCTTGGAGATAGTTGTAAGCCTCGGTTGTATCGAACAGACCCTAATGTCAGCTTGAGTTCAATATCGTTAAAGTCTTGTCAATATTGGATAAATTTCAATGACAAATAATAGCGGCCGCTTATAATTTGTGCTGAGTTAATTATTGAGTGATTGTTTATGAAAAAGGTCTACGCGCTGATTGTTTCCGCTATGCTAGGTTTAGTACTAATGGGTTGCCAGTCTGCCGATCCAGTTAAAACTCCCAATAGTGTCGAAAAGGTGACAGGAACAGTGAGTTATCGTGAGCGTATAGCGCTACCAGAAGGCGCTGTTGTCACTGTGACTTTACAAGATGTGTCTTTAGCGGATGCGCCTGCAAAAGTGATTGCTAAACATCGTTTTGAAACCAATGGTAAGCAAGTCCCGTTTGATTTTGATCTGGCGTACCACACGGCAAAAATTGATGCGCGTCATCGCTATAGTGTGAGTGCTCGAATTGAGGTGAATGGGTCACTACGCTTTATCACTGACACTTCATACCCAGTGATAACCGATCCAAACAACACTGACCATGTTGACTTGCGCCTTATTGGTGTAGGGCAGTAGTTGCTGGAGTCCAATGGGTCCTAATAACTTGGCAGTCGTTACGGCTGCCATCTGAACCTTCTTAAGCTCACCTTGCCATCGGCAGTCACCTCAACCCCCTCTGCTATTAATGCTTCTCGCTGACGGACTAAGTCTTCACCTTTGAGAGATATTCGCCCTTGACTGTTAATAACCCGGAACCAAGGTAGTTTACTGTCAGGGGGTAAATTGCTTAGCGCTTTTCCAACATGACGGGCATATCCTGGGTATCCTGCCAATTTTGCGATCTCGCCATAAGTGCTCACTTTTCCTAAGGGAATTTGGTGAATTACAGCAAAGATTTGCAATAAAAACTGATCCATAATGACGGTGTCCTAGTGTAGTTTTTCCAAGGAATGGATAAGGAGAGGGCATGGTATTGTCAACAATTCAGTTCTTAGTGACAACTTTATTAGCTGTGGTTTGCGCACGAGCAATCAGCTTGAGCGAGGGCGATATCCCTGTCTTGGCCCTATTAATTCCAGCCCTATGGGTTTTACCCCAAGGTGGTGTCGTGGGCCTCGTACTCATGGTAGCTATGACCACTTACGGCCTTACACTTCCTTATCAGCCTATCACACTTTCTGTCAGTCTATGGATACTGTTCCCGCTGTTAATGGTCGCATTTTCTAAACGCAGTAGTATTGGTGTGGTGTTAACTAGTTTGTTGATTGTGAGTACTTTATTGGTCGGCATCATGGTTACCCAAGGCGGTGGAAAGCTAGCAGGTGATCCTGTGGTGACTCTTGTCCAAACGGTTGCCGTGTGTGTGACTTGGTGGGCAGCTTCTCACTGGAAACCATCTAATCATCATAGCTGGTGGGCTCTGGGGCTCATACTACCGCTATGGATCGCGGACCTTTCACATGCTGCACTTATCGCACTTTGTGTTACGGGCATTATGGCTTCTATGGAGAGTTTGTCGCAGCTAAAAACTTTTAAGTGGAGCAAGTTGTTGTGCTGGACGCTGCCCACTGTTGGGTTTGCCGCACTGGTGGTGTCCCCCAATATTGAGGTACCAAATCCAGTCTTCGTCGTGTGGTTATGCTTACTAGGTACAGCATGGATGACCGACTATATTTTAAGAAGTGTGGATGAGAACCAAGATATATAAAATCTCTAT
>NZ_JATABG010000463.1:0-2279 GCF_036533755.1 Vibrio sp. M260118
CTCCCCCTAAGAAATAATTTTAGACACTTTATGACGATTGGGTTATTCAACACTGCCCTTCCCTTTATGCTGCTCGCCTATGCTGCGCAAACTTTAAACGCATCGACGCTATCGGTTCTAAACTCAACAGCCGCGATTTGGGGAGCGTTAATCGGAGTCTTTTGGCATAAGACTAAGCTAACAGGCAAAGCTAGTACTGGCATGTTAATCGGGGTTATAGGGGTGACTACGCTCGTCGGTATAGATGCAATAAATGTTGGCTTAGACGCCGCACTACCAATACTTGCAAGCGTAATGGCAGCGTTTAGCTACGGCATTGCTACGAATTACACAAAAACAGCGCCCAAAATAGCCGCATTTGACAATGCCCACGGTAACATGTGGGCAGCGGTGTTAATCATCCTACCTTTACTACCCTTTGTTCCGATGAGGGGAGAGCCGACCCAAGCTGAGGTGATATCTGTGGTTATTTTAGGGGTAGTGTGTACAGGGGCCGCGTACTTACTCTACTTCAGGCTTGTCGCTGACGAAGGTGCTGCGTCTGCTCTTTCCGTCACCTTTTTGATTCCCGTGTTCGGTATTCTCTGGGGCTCATTGATTCTTGATGAGCCGATTGGATGGAACACCATTTTAGGCACCATTATGGTGCTTAGCGGCACCATGATGGTCACTGGCTTTTCTCCTAGTAAACTGTTACATAAACCAAAACCCATCGAACAAAACTAACGTTGTAACTCTAAGGTCATAAATTGGCTATTCGGATCTAGCGAGTAGCTGCCGAACGGCCCACAATATCGAAAACCGAATTTTTCATACAGAGATCGAGCTGGAGCAAAAAACGCCATTGAGCCAGTCTCCAAGCTCACTCGTTTGAATCCGTGTTCGCGAGCAAAATCTAAAGCATGACCGAGCATAGTTGATGCCACGCCTTTGTATCTTGCATCAAGCGCAGTGCGCATCGATTTAAGTTCAGCATGTTCGGAATCCAAACGTTTAATAGCAGCACAAGCCAACAATTGCTCTTCTTGCCACCCACTCCAAAATGTCACGGCCTGATCTTTAAGTGAACTGACATCTAGCGCGTGTACACTCTCTGGGGGTGAAGTAGCATTCATATCGGCTAAATGATCTTCAAGTAATCTAATCACTTCTGGATGGTCTAAATGACCGGTTCTTATTTCCATAACACCCTCTAAAATGCAACCAACACAGCTAGTTAGCAAAAACAAAGCCAAGTTCAAACTGCAGATATTAATATCGTGGTAGCAGCAGTATATTAGTTGATGTAAAAAGTATATTTTTCAATCAACCATCAACGAAGATCACATTTATCAAACTAACACGGCATATAATTGCAAAATATTGCGACAAATAACTCATAATTATTCCCCTCAGGCCGATAGATTTATTCATATACTTTTTACAAAGCAAATCAGCCATCCGAGCAAACGGAGCAGGGATACGATATGAGAGAAGTAGATTTTAGAACCATAGACCGCTTGTTCATCAAGATGTCTATTAACGACAAGATTTGGGTCATTTTCGGCCTTTTTTTCGTCGCACTCGCCTCAATTGCGGGTGGAAGGTACTACCAAGAAATAAGTTCGTTTGAGCAGAGTACTATCTATGCCGCAGAGCAGCGGCTACAGGGGATTATAAGCGTCGGCACCCCTGAAAATATCAAGCAAATGTCTAGTGTTACTCGTGTATCGTCTTTGCAAGCGCCTAAATACAAAGATGGTGTTGCTACCGTCACCGCGAAAGCAAATGACGGGCAAGTCTATCAATTAGTATTGGATAACAAGCCCCAAGCTGAGCAAGTACAGTCACAAGCCATTACAAGCTTAGGTCTAAGCGCATTGTGGGCCGTTCCGTTTGCGATTTTCTGTTACTGGGTGGCGACCTTCTTAGGTGGAGCACTGTGGGTGCTTTACACCACCACTCAACGTATCGGTGAGGGTGACCTGACCTCTCGCCTTGGTTTCCACCCTGGCCGTGATGAATTTGGCACCATCGGCTGTGCACTCGATAAAGCAATGGATACACTCACTGAGCTTGTTGTTACAGTGAAAGAGAATGCGACCACTATGAGTGAGACCTCCGCCTCATTTGAGCAAGAGATGAGACTGAGTGAAACACAAATCAGCCAACAATATGCTTCGCTAGATTCGGTGGCGACGGCAATGGAAGAGATGACAGCGTCAGCAAAAGAAGTGTCGAATATTTCTCAGCAAGCGACAGCTCAAACTGAAAGCGATGGCGAACACATCGAACAGAGC
>NZ_JATABG010000464.1:0-2277 GCF_036533755.1 Vibrio sp. M260118
CATCTTCCAAGCGCTATTGGGGATGTGGACAGTTACCATGATGCTAATGCCGGTTGTTGTGATGGGGCATTTGCTAGGTGGTTTAACTCTATTTTGCTTGTTAGCACTTACTTACTGGGGGCTGCAGTCTCGACAAACCCCAAATCTAGGAGAATACAAGCCAGCCGGAGTGACATTGAAGCTGTTGGCTGCAATAACGTTTGTTGTGGTTGTGATGCAAATAGCATTAGGCGGCTGGACCTCATCTAACTATGCGGCACTGATGTGTACTACGTTGCCGATATGTGAGGGCAACTGGACCTCATATCTGGATTTCTCCCGCGCATTTGAACTGATCCAACCTAAGCGTGATAGCTATGAGTTTGGCACCTTGGACTACGGGGCGCGAATGACAATTCATGTCACTCATCGAATTGGCGCCGTGGTGGTTACTGTGTTTGCCGTAACTTTAGCTTTGATGTTGCTTGCTGAGAAAAGCCCAATCTATGCCAAAGTTGCGAAAGGTATTCTGGCTATGCTCGCAGTTCAAATCGCTCTCGGCGTAGGTAACGTGTTGCTGAGTTTACCTTTGTTGGTCGCAGTTGCACATAACCTTGGCGCGGCAATCTTACTGCTGACTGTGCTACGAACTAACTATTTAATTTGGCAGGTCAATCAACAGATCGAAATGGATTCGAGACTGTTTAACAAGGAGAGCGCACATGAGTAAAACTCTTTCCGTTTCAGTACAAGAAAGGTCGCTATGGCGCAGTTATTTGGTGCTAACTAAACCTAAGGTTGTTGCCTTGATGCTTCTAACTGCTGTGGTTGGAATGTGCCTTGCGGTACCGGGGGCGCTACCTGTCAAAAATACCGTGCTAGGTCTTATGGGCATTGGTCTCATGGCGGGCTCTGCGGCTGCGTTTAATCACTTAATTGACCAACGTATCGATGCGTTAATGGCGCGAACCTATAAACGACCTTTGCCTTCGGGTGAGATGAAATCATCCCATGTGTTTATCTTCGCCGTTAGTATTGGTGCAGTCGGTTTTGTGACTCTTCATTGGGGAGTGAATAGCCTTACTGCTTGGCTCACATTTGCTAGTTTACTTGGTTATGCGGTCGTATACACCATGTATTTGAAACGTGCGACGCCACAGAACATCGTTATCGCTGGGATTGCTGGTGCCATGCCACCACTGCTCGGTTGGACTGCTATAACCGGTGAAATGCACGCCAATGGTTGGTTGTTGGTGATGATCATCTTTATTTGGACGCCACCACATTTTTGGGCACTGGCGATTCACCGAAAAGATGATTACGCCAAGGCGGATATTCCTATGCTTCCGGTTACTCATGGGGTTGAGTACACTAAAACATCCATCCTGCTTTATACCGTGTTGCTTGCTTTGGTGTGTTTGTTGCCTGCATTAGTCGCTATGGCAGGAACACTGTATTGGATAGGCTCAACCATCTTGAGTGCGGGCTTTATCTACCATGCTTGGAAACTTAAATTTAGGTCGCATGAAAAGTCAGCAATAGACACATTTAAGTTCTCCATTTATCACTTGATGTTGCTGTTTTTACTGCTGCTAGTAGATCATTACCTTGTTGTCTAAATTGTAAGACGGCTACGGAATGTGCTTTCCTCCGTCATAAACATAAGCTAGTCTACTCAGCGTTTTGTTTTGGTTTGTAGATGAGTTTATGTATTTAGTCGCGCAACTGTTTAGTTCAAGATTGTTAGTTTTTGCGAGTTTTGTGTTGCTCTGTGGGGGAGCTTCAATGGCTAAATCACTTGATTTGTATGGTGATGCGGTTCGCTCTGTTGAAGCCAGCCTAGGTGGCGCCTGGATACTGCATGTTCTTTTAGCTTCAGGTTTGGGTTTCATAGCGGCTTGGTCTACGCCTAAACTCTATTACCAATGTGGTCGTTTTGTTCTCTCTCCTTGGGTCTTACTTTTATTGGCGATGGTAGCAACCGATGAACTGCTGCAGATGTTTAACCCACTGCGTCATTTTTCGGTAGTTGATCTTAGTATCAACCTAACTTGCGTTACCTTTGGCGCTTTGGCATACATCACTTTTCTTAAAAGCCCTTTTGGTGACAGTTAAGTTTAAGTTTTTGATTTATAAATAGAAATTGCCTGTTGAATGACACTTGATATGAGTGTAATTTTCTCTTTACATCTTGCGTAAAGTGTAAAAACAGTAAAAATATTGCCTTTTGATAAAAATAGTGGTTGCAACCTTGGTTTTTGATAGTTAAGTTACACACAACAGGAACAGGAAAGCATG
>NZ_JATABG010000465.1:0-2844 GCF_036533755.1 Vibrio sp. M260118
CATTAAGCGCGAATATGACGGTGACATCGGGTTTGTGGACTAATGCGAAGCAAAGTAGTGAAACCTGAGTAATAACCGTGGTAACACAAACCTTAAAGAACAGTGCTGCCTGATTGTGCAATCTTAGCCAGGCCAAGTTGATGGCTAGAGGGGCTTCGTAACAAACAACCAGTGTCATCAGCAGAATTTGTTCGTTGGAGAACGTAACTGCCTTGAAGGGAACTAAGTAATAAATCAACACTAGTAAGGCGCTGAATGCTAAAGAAATAATCAACGTAGCGCTATACAACTGAGATGCTTTTTTCTTCCTTACCGAGTTACTGCTCACAGTACCAATAAAACGATAGAGGTTTTCGTGCATCGCGATACCCACGACAAGACTAAAAAACACGGTCGTAATACCAAGCAACTCTAGGTGACCAATTTGTGATGGCGTTAAGTAGTGTGCTATCAAAGGCAGTGTAAGTAGTGAAATCCCTTTGATTAAAAACAGGCTGACCGCATATAAGCTGATGTTTTTTAAATGCTCTAGGTTCATGGTCATTCCTCAGCTACTGGTCATATGCGCCAATCATGGTAGTGACAATGTCACCATTGATATGTTGGGCGAACTTTTGATAGCGATACTCAGCTTTATATTGCTCAGCAACCTTAGTCGCATTGGCGCAGCAGCGCTTGAATGTTTGATTGTCATTCGCAGCGTAGAGCAGAGCATCACAAAGTGATTGCGGGTCTTCCGGTTGGTACTTGATACAGCTTTCATTGTGAGTTAACTGTTGATCCCAAAATGAGCTATCTCGCGGTATCACAACACACATTCCGGCCGCCAATGCTTCTAGAATCGACAAGCCGAATGGCTCGTTACAACTCGTAGAGATAAAGATGTTCGATTGGCTTCTGATCTGGTCAAGATCATCTGGATCTTCATGCCATTTGGCGTGTTTGAGTAGTACTGGAGCTGACGATACGGGCAAGCAGGTGTCGATAGGGCGAATATAGCAAATATTCATTGCGACAGCTTTGGTTAGTGCTGCATTCCTAGCCGCTTCAACTAGTGTGTCCAATCCCTTCCATTTAAGCAGAGATGCGGCCCAAAAACCGATTGGCACTATGGTTTGACTTTGAGTAGGCCAACGTGACGAAGGAATGCCATTGAGGAAAGTGCTGTATCTTGCGCTTGATAAGTAGAACTGAGCCAACGCTGACGTGTCGTTTATCTTAGTGGCATGGTGGAGGTATGCCTCGAGCGCGAGTTCAATACTTGCTTTTGCTGACGGAAGATAGAAAACAGAATCCGCGATAGTTAAGCAGTATCCAATCGAGCGAGACAGCCCAACGTTACCATGGACAAACTGAATGACCTCCACGTTGACTAGGTTTTTTAGCAAGTATAAGGGCATATCGATACCGGGTCCTGAAGCTCCGAGCGCTTTGTTGATATCCCCGTGTACTATCATTGTTTTAAGCAAAACAAGCAGCATCCATATTTGGTTCAGCCAATAGAAAGCGCCGGTGTGTTGCTTCATTAACCACGAAACTGTGGCGATTTTTCTCACTGTCACCTTGTGTTTCTTGAAGAAATCAGTCTTTTGCCAGAATCCAGGATCGACAGTTAACACAACAAACTCATTGTTGGTCGTGCGGCACACATTCAGGGCGTCGCTGGTGGCGATCTTAGAACCGCCTTTAAATGTAATTGGGTCGAAAACCAGAGTTTTTCCAGTATGGTTAGCCATGTTGACCTCCAAACGAAAATCTGTTTGCGATATAAGTTTTTATTGGCGACAGTGTTTTGATGACAGAACGTTTTGAATAGCGCGGTTGTTCTAGCAAATCTAGGTACAGGCGTAGAATTTTGGTGCAACTCACCGATACGTCGTGATGTTTGACGATTGCACTATTCGCTTGCTGCGCTAACCGTGTACAAAGGTTCGGGTTATTAACCAGAATTCGCATCGCTTTTGCGATCGGGGCAATGCCATGGTTAGGGTAGAGTACTCCAGTCTCACCATGTTGGATAAACTCAGGTATTCCCCCTTCGAATGGCGCTATGATCGGAATGTTTGCTAGAGCGGCTTCAGCGATAACTAAGCCAAAGGCTTCACTTCGAGCCCCGCTAATAAAGGCATCACAGCCTTTTAGCCAACCAACGACATTGGCTTTCTCACCTACAAAGTGAACACGTTGCTCTAAATGCAAGTATTCAGCTTGCTGTTGTAACCTATCTCTTTGTCGGCCGTCGCCGATAACCACTAAGCGAACGTTAGGGTATTCTACTTTAACCAGCATTTCACTGACATATTTACTCACAGAAACAATATGTGGAGACAAATGCAGCCCGAGAGTGAAACGATCACGAGTTTGGTACGGACAATGAAGCTGTGTAACAACGGGAGTTTTAGTCATTCGCGTTGCGGCAAGCATCCATTGGCAAGGCGCACCGCTGTTGATATGAACCAAATCGATATCTTCTAGCTCTATTAACTCGCGGCCCTGTGTGATTAACTCTAGCCATGCTGAAAAGTCATACTTTGGCGCTTTCCAACCAAGCAATAGAGGGAAGTCGGATAGTATGTTTGGCACATTAAGCACTTCTAGCTGTTTAACCAGAGCACGATTATTGGTCCAAACAAATGCCTCGAAATTACGCACGCTAATGTATTTAATGAGGTCAATCAGGCACTTCTCGCTGCCACGAATCCAATCGTTACCATAGTGTACAAATAATATCTTATTTTTCATGGTCGACCCCTTGTGTATCGTTATTCAAGCTCAAGCAAATTACTTGATGAAGTAACTAATTGATGAAGTAACTAAGGCAAATGGGGTGCCAATAATATAGTT
>NZ_JATABG010000466.1:0-2272 GCF_036533755.1 Vibrio sp. M260118
CCCTTACCGTCAGCATGGTATTGCGTCCGGAGGAGCTTTTCGATTCTACGAGTGCGAATCACAACTTTTTCTATATCAGACATACGTTCCCTCCATCGCTATTAAGTTTAGGGGGTGTTTGCTCATTCTTCTATTCTACTGTCCCATTTTTGGTGCAAGTTTCAAGTAAATTTGTGTAAAAGAATCAATAAGTAAACCAATCGCTCAATTTTTACTGACGATCAGTACGTGATATGCCTCGAAATTATTTCGGCTATTGTGCATTTTGTTTATATAGCAAGACCCATGCCCAACACATTCAATCAAATCAAGATAAAATATAGACAGCTGAAAGAAAGAGAGAAGCCCATCATGTCCCTATCATTGCTATTTACCCTTGTGATTGTATTTATCCTAGCAAGTGGATGGGTGTTTGTTCGTTTCTATCGCATGCATATCCAAGGTGACAGCGCTCCTGAGCAAACCGCAGAAGTCACCATACTCGACAAGCAATCCATACCTGTTGAAGATGTTGAGCCAGGTATGGATGACCAAGAGTATTGGATTTATGTACAGAAAGGCCGAATTGGTCCAAAGCGAGAGTTTCAGGTCGGTGTCCACTATTACCACGCGTTAAACCCGGGAGATCATGGAACACTCACTTATCAAGGCGATAAGTTTCTTCACTTTGCTCTCAAACGTTAAGGTAACAACCAGCGAGTTCTGCTGTGTAGCGAGAGCAACCAACTCATTAGCAGCGCAGCCCCGCCACTAATCACAATCCACACTGGAATCACCCAAGCAGGGTGACCTTGATACCAGCCGAACTCCTTCATTGGCCAAAGGAATATCGGGTGGAGAATATAGATCCCTAAGCTGTGCTGGCTAATAAATCCAATGATGCGATTTGATTGCTCAGACAAACTCTCACCAAAGTAACGACAAACCATAAAAATCATACTTGCCGCTAGCACCACATTCAGCGTTTTGTATGAGAGCCAACGGCCAACAGTATACTCTTGCGCTGCAATACTGTTAGTTATCACCATGTAGCCAGTAATGAACAGGGCACCAGTTCCCAGTAAAACAGCTCCTACGGCAGAGAGTGAAGATAGAGGAACACGCTTATAGAGCAGGTAGCCCAACGGCAGATAACCGCTGTACAACCAGAGCTCGTGGCTCCAAGGACCATCTATCCTCAACAAGAAAAGTAGCGTTGTCATCAACCAAATGCCAACAAAGGCGTACAACGCACCATCGCCGTAGTTTTTAACCACTAACTGAAAGAATGGAATGACGAAATAAAGCGGAATAAAGTAATAGAAAAAGCCGAGATGATAGTAAGTCGCATGCGTCACACTGTCAGTCAACACTTGGCTCACTTGCGCAGCGTCAAAGCCACTGTTGCTCCAGCCCGACAAGTAGGCATAGAACAACGACCAGATAATAAAGGGCACGAGAACCTTTCCCAGACGCCGCCTGACATAATATTTGACATCAAATGGCCGCGTATCACTAAGCATCAAAGCGCCCGTTATTAAAATAAACACCGGAACAGCCCAGCGAGTTACGCTATTCACACCTATCGCAGTGACCCACTCACTAAATGGGATAATGCCAAACTCATGCCGATACGGAGCCAACACATGAATGGCGATAACCGCCACGGCTGCCACGCAGCGTAATAAATCAAAAAACCTAACTCTGTCTCTCATACTGATGTGATATTCGATGCCTACTACTCTTCGAATATAGCAATAAAAAAGCCGAACAAAGTACGACTTTGTTCAGCTTTTGGTTGTAGTGGTACGGTGAATTTGGCCACCTGATTAGAGGTGTTAAGATACACCTCATAGCATGACAGGTGAAACTATGACCAAGCGTACCAGACGCACTTTCAGTGCGGAATTCAAACTCGAAGCAGCGCAACTTGTTCTCGACCAAAACTACACCGTTGTTGAAGCCGCAAAAGCCATGGGTGTGGGTAAATCGACAATGGATAAGTGGGTAAGGCAGCTCAAGCAAGAAAGAATGGGAGTAGCACCTCAAGCCTCACCAATGACACCAGAGCAAATTGAGATACGAGAGCTGAAGAAGAAACTTGCACGCCTTGAAGAGCACAATGAAATATTAAAAAAGGCTACTGTAGATTCAAGAGATCATCGCAACACCCTTTTCAATAATGTGTGATGGTGTTTTATATTTCAATACTTTCCTTGGACGTTCATTAAGTTGAGTGGCGACATCATTGAGCTTTTCTTGTGAGTGAGGTGATAAATCTGTTTTTCGAGGG
>NZ_JATABG010000467.1:0-2257 GCF_036533755.1 Vibrio sp. M260118
GTTCACAGTGTTTCCTTAACCTCATAGAGGTGGATTCTATTGATATTAATCGGATTTAAAAGTAGTAGTTCAGCCTGAACGCCTAACCATTGTTCTGCATCTGAATATTATTTGCTCGCTGAATGGGATTTAAATGAGATCTTGGTCACTCGAATTCGGGCGATAATTTGATGATCGTCACTAAAAACAGCGATTAATTCGAGTTAATAGCCATTAAAAATAAAACTAACAATAAGAATGTAAGCAAGCCGAAACCGGCTTTAATTCGTTGTGAGATAAGCAATTTAGTCGATTTGGATCACATTTAGACGCTATTTTAAGCAGTTTTCAATTGACTAAAACCTCCATTCGCCTCAATTTAGTAGTATATCGTGAACTACTAAATTGGATGCAGCAATGAAAACCAAGTTATTGACCAGTCAAATACTGCTCACCACTCTTGTTAGCGCCACTGCCATGGCACAGCCGATTGAACCGGAACCAGGTGCAAATCTGTTAGTCTGGACCGATCACACAACCGTCGATTATATGAAGTACGCCGCCAACCAGTTCAATCAGGATTCGGGTTATGAGGTGGCGTTCACTTTCCGTGGACTGGCACCGATTGATGCCGCTTCACGATTAATCCAGGATGGAGGCTCAGCTCGAGTCGCTGATGTGGCTGAAATTGAGCATGACCTGCTTGGTCGCTTAGTCGTGGCTGGTGGTGCGATGGAAAATCTGGTCTCTGCTGATCACATCAACGCTCACTTCTTACAAAGTGCTGTCAACGCAGCAAATTCTGAGGGAAAAAGCTACGGCTTCCCGGTAAGTTTTGCCACAACCGCTCTGTTCTACAACAAGGATCTTCTTCCGCAGGCTCCCGAGTCTTTTGAACAGATCATTGAGTTCTCTAAGTCATTTAATGACAACAAAGAACACAAATATGCTCTGCTTTGGGACGTGCAGAATTACTATGAATCACGCATGTTCCTGACCCTATATGGAGCTTACGAATTTGGCGATAACGGCACCAATGCCCAAGATATCGGCATCGCCTCGGAGCAAGCACAGCAAGGCTTACAAGCGATGAAAAAGCTACAGGCTGCAAACAGTGCTAACCCAATGGATATGCGTAACCCTCAGGTAAGACGAGGTTTGTTCAGTGAAGGTAAGGTTGCAGCAATCATCGATGGCCCGTGGGCAATTCAGGGCTACGAGGCTTCTGGAGTGAACTATGGCGTCATTCCAATTCCCACTCTGGATGGCAAGCAACCGCGAACTTTCTCAACAGTTCGTCTGGCGGTCGTTTCTTCTTTCACCAACTATCCTAAAGCCGCTCAACTGTTTGCCAGCTACCTAAGTAGCGACAAGATGCTTAAAAAACGCTACGAGATGACGAAATCGATTCCGCCAGTTCAGGCTGTTATGGAGGAGATAATCGTCGATGCTGATGAAGCGACTTATGCGATCATTGGTCAGGGTTACTTCGCCGATGCTATGCCGTCAATTCCTGAAATGGGTTACTTGTGGTCACCAATGGCAAGTGCCATGACTTCATTATGGGTCAATGACAAGTCACCAGAGAAGGTGTTAAAGCGTGCTGAGTCAGTGATCAAAGAACAGATCAGTTTACAGGAGTAAGAGATGTTGTTGTCTCAAACTCGAATGCAACCAATGATCAACGCTTCAGTTCTTATCATGGGCCTGACGCAAATGCGTCAGGGCCATTGGGTAAAAGGCTTGGTCTGGTTGCTCATTCAGCTACTTTTTATCTTTAGCATTCCAGAGCTTAGCCTGGCGTTAAAGCAGCTCATTACTCTTGGCGATGTGGCTCAGACACGCGAAGGCTTCACCATCATTCAGGGCGATCACTCTGTCTTCCTGTTGGTTGAAGGTGTGATTGCTCTGATCGCGGTGTTTGTTTTTCTGTGCCTTTATGCACTTAACATCAATGATGCCAAATCCTGCCAGCCGTGTCAGATGTCAGCGTCCGAGCAGATCAAAGCGATATATGACCGAAAGTTTGCTTTTCTGGTGCTTTCTCCAGCAATGTTAACCAGTATCGCCTTTATCATTATGCCGATTGTCATCACCGTACTGGTCTCATTTACCAACTACTCAGCGCCTCATCATATTCCGCCAAGGAACTTGGTTGACTGGGTCGGGTTTAAGAACTTTATCGCCCTGTTTGAACTGCGAATTTGGTCGAATACCTTTGTTGGCGTAGCAACCTGGACAGTGATGTGGGCGATTCTGGCGACTATATGTACCTGTG
>NZ_JATABG010000468.1:0-2252 GCF_036533755.1 Vibrio sp. M260118
ACTTTCAATGAGAGCGCTCAGATAGGTGCAATGATCTATTATGCAGCTGAAATGCAGTTAGGCGGTACGCCAGATCATGCAATGATGGAAGAGCTATTTGCTGCCACTCAAATGGGTAACGGAGCGACCTTAACAGACAAAAAAGCAGCGCTAGATGCTGCATTTCAAAGCAGAAACCTAATCAGCCCATATGATTTTGACCAAGAGCAGCAAGGCAAGCTTTTCGAAGCGATTAAAGTCGCAGATGAAATCACCACTCAAGGTCAAATAAATGCAGTACCGACTTTCATCGTCAATGGTAAGTACCAAGTAATCACTAGCGGTCATAAAGACGTGGCCGATATTGCTAACACCATTACATTTTTACTTTCTCAACCTTAATTCAACGGATAAGATTCATGTCTAAATTTGTTTTCCCGATTATTATCTTCATTCTAGCGGGCTTTTTTATCTATCGTACTTACACTAATCATAAAGCGAGTGAGTCTAACTTTGCTGCTGGGCAAGCCTTCTTAACAGAAAACGAGAAGGACGAAGGCGTTGTAATGACTGAAAGCGGCTTGCAATACAAAGTGCTTCATAAAGGTGAAGGCACGGAACATCCAATCGCTACTAGCACAGTAAAAGTTCACTACCACGGTACGCTCATCGATGGAACAGTGTTTGATAGCTCTGTAGAGCGTGGCGAGCCTATCAGCTTCAAGCTAAATCAAGTTATCAAGGGCTGGCAAGAAGGCCTTACCTACATGAACGTAGGTGATAAGTTCAGGCTCTTTATCCCTAGCCCACTCGCATACGGCAAGAATGGAACCGGCCCAATCCCACCAGCAGCAACATTGATTTTTGATGTAGAACTGCTAGAGATTCAGTAAATTAGCCCCAAAACGTTAAATGATAAAAAGCCAATCGATAGTGAATATCGATTGGCTTTTTTAATATTGGAAACTTAATAGGCTCTATTTGTATTTGTCTTGGATGTACTTTTTGCCCACATCGACGATTGCAACATCTTTAAAAAAGCTACGCCCCAATAACAGTGGGAACGCTAAGTGTGTACGATCAGTTAGAGTAAAGTCGGTCTTGTCTTTTAAATCACCGAGCTGAATCCAGGCTTCAACCACTGGTCGTTTGTGTGAGTCTTCTGTGTTGGTCGATTGACGGATTTTGACCCAACGCTTAACAGGTAACGCGATCTCTCTGCTCTTCACACCGTCGTGTTCGATTTTAAACTTAACCCAATCCTTACCATCACGCTCGAAGGGAATAATATCTACAGCACTGATTGACGACGTCGTCGCACCTGTATCTACTCGCGCTTTAAAGCTCTCTTCCAAGCCTGGAACATACACCCACTCTTCCGCACCTAAAATGAGCTTACCATCAGAGGTTTTCTTAGCTTGAACTTCAACAACTGGAGGCTTAAGCTCTGGCTCTGGCTCGACGGGTTTAACGACCTCGTCTTTTGGCTCTTCTACGCTAGGTTTTTCCGCTTCATCCTTTGGTTGCTCGACCTGAGGCTTTGTCTCTGGCTCGACAGGAGGTTGTCCAGTTGTTGAACACGCCATCAAACCACCACTCAAGATGAATGGGATCAGTGTTTTCCAAGTTTTAATCATTTGCGCACCTAATTCGACAAACAAAACTGACATAATAGCGGGGCTAAATGTTTTAGCCCCGACACGCTTAGGATACTTTAACTATCGCCTCGGCAACGTAAGGAATGTCCTTTTCTGTCAAACCTGCGATATTAATTCGACCGTCGCCAACACCATAAATTCCATATTCTTCACGGAGTTGCGTCATTTGGCCCTGACTAAAGCCTAGCACAGTAAACATACCCTTGTGACTCTCTATAAAGTCGAATTGTGAAGTATTGTGGTTATTTCTCAATTCGTTACAAAGCGTACTTCTTAGATTCACGAGGCGCTGTTGCATTTCGCTAAGTTCTTGTTTCCAAACTGTGGTTAACTCAGCATTGTTCAGAATGGTTTTAACCAATGCTGCGCCGTGGTCTGGCGGCATGGTGTAAGTAGCCCGAGCTAGGGTTAGCAACTTACCTTTAGCGTTGTTAACTTCACTCTGAGACTTACCGATGACGATCGCCGCACCCGTTCTTTCACGATATAAACCAAAGTTCTTAGAGCAAGAAGTGGTGATAAGCATCTCTTCAACGTTATCTGCCATGAAACACAAGCCCTTTGCATCTTCTTCTAAACCATCACCGAAGCCTTGGTAGGCAATATCAACAAATG
>NZ_JATABG010000469.1:0-2228 GCF_036533755.1 Vibrio sp. M260118
GATCTAGATTTTGATAGCTTGCTTGACGAAGGCGATGACAGCTTCGACTTAAGCGATGACACAAGCAGTGATACTTCGGAGCCAAATCTAGCATCCGATAGCGAAATTGATGATATCTTCGCTCAGATGGATGCTCAAGCCGATCTTGATGCTCTAGAAGCTAACTCAGTTGATGAAACTGCGTTACTTGACGAGCTTATGGACGAAGAAGGCGTCGAGGTCAGCGAAGACAGTACGGATTTACTTGATGAGCTGCTTGATGAACAGGCGCTCGATGCTCAAGCAGAACCAGAAGTTACAGAAGAACAAGACCTATTTGACGAGTTGTTGTCTGTTGACGAACCGTCAGAAGAGAGCACCGACCTGCTGGATGACTTCATTTCAGAATCTGAAGACGAGGGTGACTTAGATTTAGATTCAGAGCTTGATGAACTTATCGGTGTCGATGGTGCGGATAATGACATCGACCTTGCAGACAGCACTGATCTACTCGCAGACGTAGTGGACTCAGATACGGAATCTAGCCAAGACGAAGACTTAGGCGATGATGCGACTGACCTATTCGAAGAGCTGCTTGAAATCGATCAGCAGCAAGACCTCGCAGAGCCTGTAGTTGAGCCGGCGGCTGTAGAAGAGGCGATTGAATCAGTTGAGCAAGAGCCTACCCCGGTAGAGCCAGAGCAAGCTTCTGCTGCGGAGAAAGATTTCGCGAGTGAAGAGTTTATTGATGACCTACTAAGCGTGGCGCCAGAAGGCGATCCGCTGCTTGATGAATTGGATCTTGATGATGTGCCAGTGGCGGAGAGCGCAGATGAAGTTGCTCTCGACACGGAACAAGACCAAATTCAGCTTGCAGAGCCAGAGCCAGAGCCAGAGCCAGAGCCAGAGCCAGAGCCAGAGCCAGAGCCAGAGCCAGCAGCAGAAGAAGATGATGACGAAGACGATTGGCTAACGACGGCAATTGAAGAGTTCGAGAACCCTCAGTTTGAACAAGAGGAAGCTGAGCCGCTAGAAGACAGCGAACAGATTGTCGACCAAGAAAATGCTGCTGAAAGTAGTGCAACCGCTAGCGAGTTGCCAACTGAAGAAGAGCCTGAAGATGATTGGCTAACTTCAGCGATCGATGAGGTTGAAAGTCCGCAAGCCACTCAAGAACCTGCACAGACAGTAGAAACGACTTCAGCGAGTCTAGACGAAGATACATCTGCATCAGGTGCTGAGCAGCAAGAGATTGTTGAAGAAGATTTGCTTGCTCAACAAGAGCAGAAAGACACACTGAAAGAAGAGACTCCAGAGACTCCAGAGACTCCAGAGACTCCAGAGACTCCAGAGACTCCAGAGACTCCAGAGACTCCAGAGACTCCAGAAGCGACTGAAGACCCAGTTGAACCTCAACCAACAGCAGTGACACCAGAGGCGATTCCAAATGAGTTTGGTATACCTCAAGACGAAGACTGGTTAGTAGATGATGTTGAATCTGAAACCGTTCAAGCAGAAGACAGTTTAGCTTCTCAAGCCGAGCCTGAGCTAGAAGATGAAGGCAATATTGATTTAGAGATCTCTGAGCAGGAAGCCGAACAAGCTTTAGCTGAAGTCGCTGATGAGCCAAATCTAGAAGCTGAAGTGACGACTGCTGAAGTAGAGCCGTCAAATGAAATCGAAGTACCTCAGCCAGACGTTGAACAGCAAGAACAAGCGCTAGCCGCTGAACTTGAGGGGTTAGAAGCTGAGCTTGAAGGTGAAGAGTTTGAGTTTGATGATCTAGAACTACCAGAATTTGGTGAAGAAGACGCGCTCGCAGAAATGGCTGATGAGCCGGAGCTAGAAGTTGAAGCACCTGCTGCTGAAATTGACGAACCGATTGAGCTAGACGAGTTAGAACTACCAGAGTTCGGTGAAGAAGACGCGCTAGCAGAAATGGTCGCTGAGCCTGAGCTAGAAGTTGAAGCGCCTGCTGCTGAAGTAGATCAGCCAATTGAGTTAAACGAGCTAGACCTACCAGAGTTCGGTGAAGAAGACGCGCTCGCAGAAATGGCCGCTGAGCCTGAGCTAGAAGTTGAAGCGCCAACTGCTGAAATCGATGAACCGATTGAGCTCGACGATTTAGAGCTACCAGAATTTGGTGAAGAAGACGCGCTAGCAGAAATGGCCGCTGAGCCTGAGCTAGAAGTTGAAGCGCCAACTGCTGAAATCGATAAACCGATTGAGCTCGACGATATAGAGCTACC
>NZ_JATABG010000470.1:0-2226 GCF_036533755.1 Vibrio sp. M260118
AGTCAATGTTGTGAGTGGCTTGAATTTAGATACTCATCTCACCGCGCAGAACTTGCTGCATTTTTACTTTGACTTGGTCGTAGCTAAGGCCTTGGCTAAGTAAGAAGTGAAGCTTCGCCAGCGCCGCTTCTGGTGTCATATCGTAGCCACTGATCACCCCAGCTTCTGCAAGCGCACAGCCAGTTGCATAGCCACCCATATTTACTTTACCAGCGAGACATTGAGTTAGGTTTACCACTATCACGCCACGCTCAGATGCATCTTTAAGGTGATGCAGTAATTCAGGGTTTTGCGGAGCATTGCCAACGCCGAACGTCAGCAGGATCATTGCGTTCACTGGCTGCAATAAGGTGTTGCGAATAACCTCGTGCGAAATGCCAGGGTACATGGTGATCACGCCAATAGGTTGCGGTGTGATGTCATGAACCTTAAACACGCCTTGCGGTTTAGCACCCACTTCAATCTCACTACTGATCTGAATGTTGATACCCGCTTCAAGAAGCGGAGGCAGGTTGGGTGAAGTAAAGGCATTGAAGCCATCAGCATGAGATTTAGTGCTGCGATTGCCACGCATCAACTTATTATTGAAGAACAAGGTCACTTCGTTGATCGGGTAGTTTGCCGCTATGTGTAGCGCGTTAAGTAGGTTTGCTTGGCCGTCTGAGCGCAATTCCGCTAATGGAATTTGTGAACCTGTTACGATCACTGGCTTACCTAGGTTCTCTAGCATAAATGACAGTGCAGAGGCGGTATAAGCCATGGTGTCAGTGCCGTGAAGAATCACGAAACCATCGTATTTGTCGTAGTTATCACGAATGTCATCGGCGATCTGCTGCCAATCTGCAGGCGTCATATCCGACGAATCGATCAGTGGGTCATACTCGTGAATGGTGAATTCAGGCATTTCTGGTCTATGGAATTCGGGCATGCTTGCGAGTTGTTTTTCCATGAAACCAGCAACTGGGACGTAGCCGTGATCATGGGATTTTTGCATACCAATGGTACCGCCCGTGTAGGCGATATATATGTGTTTTCTTGCCATTGCGTTAAACCAGTTAAACATAGGGGGAACAGAGCGTGGGATTATATATTAATCTTAGCCAATAAAAAGGGGGCTTCCGCACAGGAAGCCCCCTATTTTCGTGTTACTAGTTAGCGCGTTATTGAACCTGACAATTCAGACAGAAAGCGTAGTGACCTTTTGGATCATTGAAGCTTTGTAGCATGTTGGCATCTTGAATAACTTGGGTCGCAACAGGTTGCAAGGATTTAGGCAGCAGTGCAGTGGCATCAATGCCAAATGATGCACTAACTTGATTCATGAAATCTTGAACAAACTGCTGAGCTGGAGAAAGGGGTTCTTCAACCCAGTACAAGTTATAGTTATTAACTTCTGCTAGCTCTGCTGCTAACGCAACTGCATCATCAAAGTCACCAATCTTATCGATAAGACCAAGCTCAAGGGCGTCTTGCCCTGTCCAAACGCGGCCTTGAGCAATTTTGTCGACGTTGTCTAAAGGAATCTCACGCGATTGACTGACTAAGCCGATAAATCGGTTATAGCCGTGCTCAATACCCATTTGGAATGCTTGAGAAGCGCCTTGTGAAAGACCTGTGGTAACACCGACATCAGAGAATGGAGAGGTACCGATTCCATCAGTGTAGATCCCAAGTTTGTTCAAGCCTTTTTCGAAGGTGGTAATCACGCTGAAAATACCGATAGAGCCAGTAAGTGTCGTCGGTTGAGCAACAATGCTATCCGCGCTCATCGAGATCCAGTAACCGCCAGAGGCTGCAAGACTAGACATAGAAACAACGACAGGCTTACCCTCTTCGCGCAGCGCTTCGACTTCGTTGCGAATCACTTCAGAGGCAAATGCACTGCCTCCAGGGCTATCGACACGCAGAACGACCGCTTTTACTTTGTTGTCGTTACGTGCTTGGCGAAGCAGTGCAGCCACGGTGTCACCGCCCACTGTACCGCGTGGTTGAGAGCCGTCCATGATAGCGCCACTTGCTACAACTACCGCAATATCGTCAGCCGCTAAGTCAAAGCTTGGTCGCATAGTCGATTGGTATTGGTAGAAATCGACATGGTTGTAGCTGTCTTCCCCATTGCTGCCGAACACATCAATCAGTTGTTTGCGAATTTGCTGGCGCGTTGCCAGTTCATCAACTAACCCAACATTGAGAGAAAGAGCAGCAAGGTCGCCTTGATTTTCTTTG
>NZ_JATABG010000471.1:0-3352 GCF_036533755.1 Vibrio sp. M260118
TATCTGTGCTAGTGTGTAAAACAATTGTGGCACGAGTTTTTTGTTTGTGTTTCCTGTTAACTTGGCTTCTTACGTAAAAGTAACCAACGATGAAAAAGTCGACAAAACAATGCGTTTGGACGCTTTTTACGGGTTAATTAATAAAAGTTACAGGTTTGGCGCATTTTTCTCTTGAGATTTTGTCGCGAAAATTGAATATTGAAGCATTACCTTTTAATAATTGCATACACGGAGAGTTGAGAATGAGAGTAGGTTTAGTAGGTTGGCGTGGCATGGTAGGTTCAGTACTAATGCAGCGTATGGTGGAAGAGAAAGATTTTGACCTCATCGAGCCCGTTTTTTACAGTACATCTCAAGTAGGTATTCCTGCACCGAACCTAGGTAAAGAGGCAGGCGTACTTCAAGATGCATTTGATATCGAGAGCCTAAAGCAACTTGACGCAGTGATTACCTGTCAGGGTGGCAGCTATACAGAGAAAGTCTACCCAGCGCTACGCCAAGCAGGTTGGAAAGGGTACTGGATTGACGCTGCATCAACATTGCGTATGGCACAAGACTCTATCATCACGCTTGACCCAGTAAACCTAAACCAAATCCAGCAGGGTATCCATGGTGGTACTAACACCTTTGTTGGTGGTAACTGTACGGTGAGCTTGATGCTGATGGGCTTGGGCGGTCTGTTTGAAAAAGGCCTAGTTGAGTGGACGAGTGCGATGACTTACCAAGCAGCTTCAGGTGCCGGTGCACAAAACATGCGTGAGCTTATCTCTCAAATGGGTGTGATTAACGATTCAGTCAGTTCTGAGCTAGCTAACCCTTCAAGCTCTATTCTCGATATCGATAAAAAAGTGGCTGACACAATGCGCAGCGGCTCGTTCCCAACGGATAAGTTTGGTGTTCCGTTAGCAGGTTCTTTAATCCCTTGGATTGATGTTAAGCGTGATAATGGCCAAAGCAAGGAAGAGTGGAAAGCGGGGGTTGAAGCGAACAAGATCCTTGGCTTCCAAGATGCGCCAGTGCCAATCGACGGTACCTGTGTCCGCATCGGTGCAATGCGTTGTCACTCTCAGGCGTTGACCATCAAGCTGAAGCAGAATGTTCCTATGGATGAAATCGAAGAGATGATCGCCACTCACAATGATTGGGTTAAAGTGATTCCAAACGATCGTGATATTACTGCGCAAGAGCTAACACCAGCGAAGGTGACGGGTACACTCTCTATTCCAGTCGGCCGTCTGCGTAAGATGGCAATGGGTGATGACTTCCTAAATGCCTTTACAGTCGGCGACCAACTACTTTGGGGTGCAGCAGAGCCGTTACGTCGCACATTACGTATTATCTTAAATGAAAAAGCTTAATCTCAATTTGACTCGCCTTTATTAATCAAGACCCTACTTCTTAGTAGGGTCTTTTTATTTAGGTAAGCAATGAATGCTCTCTACCTTTTGCTTGCTGGAGGTACGGCCAACGCAGCATGGTTCGTTAGCCAAGTTGGTCGGCGTGAGCACTCCTTGTCTCTGCATGCAACGTTAGCTTGATTTTTCAACCGGTACGACACGTTGATCCGGGTCAGCTAATTCACCACCACAGTGCTTACAGTGCAGGGCGTCACTGTCATGCCCTGTTTGCATGCAGTTGGGGCATTTAACCAGTGTTTTATGTAAGTTCATTTCTTGATTTAGTTCAGCCGTAATAATCCCTGTTGGCACCGCTATTATTGAATAACCTAAAAGCATCGTCAGCGAAGCGATGGCTTTACCCAACGCGGTTTGCGGTACTAAGTCACCATATCCGACCGTAGTAATGGTCACAATCGCCCAGTAAATACTTTTTGGAATACTAGTGAAGCCGTTTTGGGGGCCTTCTATTACGTAAATTAATGCACCGAAAATGGTGACCAAAATGGCGACAGTGGTAAAAAAGATAAAAATCTTGCGCTTGGCCATCAGCAGAGATCTGAGCAAGATATTCGAGTCTTGTAGATATCGCACCAGTTTTAAGATGCGGAAGATGCGCATTATCCTCAAAGCTCGAATCACACCCATAAACGAAGCGGCAGGGAAGAAAAAAGCTAAATAGGTAGGGAGAATCGCGAGTAAATCAATAGTACCGTAAAAGCTTTTCGCGTACGCGGCGGGTTTTGGAGAACAGTAAAGCCTTAACAAATACTCGAGCGTGAACAGGGCAGTAAAGGTGTACTCAGTATACCGGACCAAAGATAATAACGTATAAGTGATGCTTTAAAGAGTGTCTCGGCATGATAGAACGATGTTGATTTAGGTCGCTCTATCATACTCGATTAAATTAATTAGGCTAACCCTGGGAAAAGATTGCGTAGGCCATTCGCAATAAACTCAATACCCAAAGCGCCCAGTATCAGACCCATGATACGTGTGATCACGTTGATACCAGTTTGCCCTAGGAAACGGACGATCAGTGGTGCAGAGCGGAACAGCAGCCATGTACAGGTAGCAAACACCAAGATGGTGATAATAATCCCAACAGTGTCAAACATGCCCGGGTAACGAGAGCCGTAAACAATCGTCGAGCTGATTGCACCTGGTCCAGCCATCAGTGGCATTGCTAGTGGCACAACACCGATCTGCTCGCGGCTTACATACTCTGACTTCTCTTGCTTGTTCTGTTTATCTTCACCGAGCTTACCGCTCATCATCGAAAACGCGATGCTTAGCAGTAGCAAACCGCCTGCTACACGAAACGAGTCAAGTGAGATACTAAACATGTCTAATAGCATTTGGCCAGCCATCAGAGAGACGACCAGAATAATGGCAACCGCAAGGTTGGCAGTCAGTGCCGTTTTGTTCTTCTCTTCTTGAGTCATATGACTGGTTAAAGACACAAACACCGGCATGATACCGACGGGGTTAACCGCAGCGACTAAGCCGAGGAAAAACTGCAGAAATATAGCGATTTCGAATGTTTGCATGAGCAGTGCCTAGACAAATATGAAATGGAACAGGTCAGATGCGGAATATAGTCTAAATTTAGTGAATGAACGAATGAAAAAAACTAAAGCTAAAGCCATTTCATTACTGAGAAAATCTTATCATTGAATGAAACGTAAATACGAATGACATACTTTGTTAAGTACAATACTGTGTTGTAGCTAAATGGTTTTCATAAACGTTAACACTCGCACACTTTCAATAAATAATCGGTACGTGTGTAGAGAGAAAAACCACTTTGGATATACTCTCAGTAGCACAATCTTTATGGATTACATGTAAGTGTGTGGTCAAAAAATGAAACTTTTTTACAAAATGTAGTCATTTAATAAAACCAAGTGTTTGATTGCTGCAAAAATGCTCAATAGCATTATGTGATTTAACTC
>NZ_JATABG010000472.1:0-2209 GCF_036533755.1 Vibrio sp. M260118
CCATTCCTTCACTGGTTCTTACCAATAACGGGTCTTCAAATAAATCTCGTAATCGACGCAGACCATTACTCATCGCTGGCTGAGTAATTCCCAATTGATTGGCCGCTTTGGTGACGTTTCTTTCACGCAGCAACATGTCTAAATACACAAGTAAATTAAGGTCTATACGAGCTATATTCATATAAAAAATACCGAATATAATAACTATAAATTAACAAAATTATCACACATGTGACTAATATTTGTCCATAACAACAACGAAGTCGGTCATCCAATCTGGGACATGAAGTACAAGAAAGGATGACTTAGCCATTAATCCAAAAATATCCAACGTGAACTAAGGAATAGTTATGTCGCAAATCAATCAAGATATCGAAATGATCGAAGTTGCAAAACGCGCTGCTGGTGCTCCATGGGACGCTATTAACCCAGAATCAGCTGCCCGTATGCGTGCTCAAAACAAATTCAAAACGGGTCTAGATATCGCGCAATACACGGCAGATATCATGCGCGCTGACATGGCGGCATATGACGAAGATAGCTCAAAATACACTCAGTCTTTGGGTTGCTGGCATGGTTTCATCGGTCAACAAAAACTGATCTCTATTAAAAAGCACTTCGGTGGCAAGACAGACCGTCGTTACCTATACCTATCTGGTTGGATGGTTGCGGCACTTCGTTCAGAGTTTGGTCCACTGCCTGACCAATCAATGCACGAGAAAACAACGGTTGCTGCCCTAGTAGAAGAGCTTTACACCTTCCTTCGCCAAGCGGATGCTCGTGAACTAGGTGGTTTATTCCGCGCACTTGATGATGCTCGTGAAGCAGGTGATGTTGCACTACAAGACTCTATCCAAGATCAAATCGACAACCACGTAACACACGTTGTGCCAATCATTGCCGATATTGATGCGGGCTTTGGTAACGCAGAAGCGACTTACCTAATGGCTAAGCAGATGATTGAAGCTGGCGCATGTTGTCTTCAAATCGAAAACCAAGTAGCCGATGAAAAGCAGTGTGGTCACCAAGACGGTAAAGTAACCGTACCTCACGCAGACTTCCATGCGAAACTTCGCGCTCTTCGTTACGCTTTCCTAGAGCTAGGCATTGATAACGGTATCATCGTTGCACGTACTGACTCACAAGGTGCTGGCCTGACAAAAGAGATCGCTGTAGTTAAAGAGCCGGGCGATCAAGGCGATATCTACAACTCTTTCCTTGATGTAGAAGAGATTGACGTAGCAGACATGAAGCAAGGCGACGTTTGCTTTAATCGCGACGGCAAGCTTGTTCGTCCTAAGCGTCTACCTTCAGGTCTGTACCAATTCCGTCAAGGTACTGGTGAAGACCGCTGTGTATTTGACTGTATCGAAGCGATCAATGCAGGCGCTGACCTACTATGGATTGAGACTGAGAAACCTCACATTGGTCAAATCAAAGAGATGATGGATGGCGTACGTGAAGTTCACCCTAACGCTAAGCTAGTTTACAACAACTCACCATCATTCAACTGGACACTAAACTTCCGCCAGCAAGCCTATGATGCAATGGTTGAAGCAGGTGAAGATGTATCAGCATACGACCGCTCAAACCTAATGAGTGCAGCGTATGACGAAACTGAACTGTCTAAGCGTGCAGACGACAAGATCCGCACATTCCAAGCAGACGCTTCACGTGAAGCGGGTATCTTCCACCACCTAATCACGCTACCAACGTACCACACTGCTGCACTGTCTACTGACAACCTAGCGAAAGAGTACTTCGGTGACCAAGGTATGCTTGGATACGTTAAGAACGTTCAGCGTAGAGAAATCCGTGAGGGTATTGCTTGTGTTAAACACCAAAACATGTCTGGTTCAGATATGGGTGATGACCACAAAGAGTACTTTGCAGGTGAAAACGCGCTGAAGGCAGCAGGCGAGTTGAACACTTCTCACCAGTTCGACTAATGACCTCTAATAACTGCTCGCTACGCAACAGCCCAAGAACACAATAGTGAGCAGCTAGAGAGTGAGATTTGCGCCCCAAGACGCAGACTCGCTCTCTACTTCTGTTAGACTAACCACATTCAAGTTTGTTCGGGATGCCTATGACTACAGTACCTTCTTATCTTCAAGATGCTAAACAGCTACTATCAAAAGATGGCTTTGCAACAGGTGATACTTGGTATCACGGCACCTCCTCTGCCCTACTTACTTCTATCCAAGGC
>NZ_JATABG010000473.1:0-2208 GCF_036533755.1 Vibrio sp. M260118
GGTATTAACCACCAATCGTTTTCAGCCAGTCAAATTGATTCATGAGTATGCCGAACTGAATGGAGAGTCGATCGACTGTATCGAATTTAAACGGATTATTGATTGATGCCAAGCAGAATAAAACGTTGATGAAATCACCTGGTTACCTATTTATCCCAGTTGATATACCAAAACGGAAGCCTAAGCTTCCGTTTTGTTATGCGTATTGAGCGACTAGCGCATCCCAGCTTTTTCTTTGAGCGGCGAGATCACGTTTAATTTGTTGGTAGCGCAGCTTAAGTAGAGATTTTTCATACTTCTTGACCAAATCAGTCTTGGTCGCCTCTAACACTTGTTTCTTGAGTTCATAATAATCTGACATTTTTCCCATTAAGGCATCAAACTCTTTGTTCAATGTTTCATTCAAAATAGAGGCATTAGGGAGTTGACTGATGTTTTTTGATGCATTCGCTAGCGCCTGTTTTGCTTTGGCTTTTTCTATTTTTAGGTATGGAGTAATACGCAGCTTCGAGGTTAAACCAAACCAAGAACATGACTTGATTAGCCATTTAGTTGGATCGTATTGCCACCAGTAGATGCCATTTCGGTAGTCATTTTCAAAGATGTGGTGATAGTTGTGGTAGCCTTCACCAAAGGTAAACACAGCAAGCACCCCATTGTCGCGCGCGGTGTTCTTATCGGTATAAGGCTGGCTTCCCCAGATGTGGGCGAGGGAGTTTATGAAGAAGGTCGAATGGTGGCTTAACACGAGGCGCAGCACGCCGACGACAAGCAGCATCCCCCAAATGTCACCATGGATCAGCCCTATAGCGATTGGAATTCCAAAGTTGGTGATAATAGCCAATGGTACGTAGTAATTATGCTGCCACATAACAATTTTATCTTTCTGTAGATCGCGGCAGTTACTGTAATCAGCATAGGTATTGGCATTGTACTCACGCAGCATCCAACCTATGTGTGAAAACCAGAAACCACGTTTAGCTGAGTAGGGATCTTTATCGTTGTTATCAACATGCTTATGGTGAATGCGATGATCTGAGCTCCAATGGAGAGCACTGTTTTGTAGTGCAAATGCACCGCCAATAGCAAATAGGAACCTCAAAGACCAGTGTGCTTGGTAAGTCTTGTGTGACCATAATCGATGATAACCGGCGGTAATCGAGAGGTTACAAAAAGAGAACGCAATTAAGAACCAAACAAGATGTTCTACACCGAAGCCGAATGCGATGCCGTACCAAGGGACGACTGCAGCGGCGACGATGAATGAAGACAAAAATATAAAGATATTTAACCAAATAAGAGGTGGTTTGGTTGACCCCGACATGGTGATTTCCTTTCAGCTAACAGTTGTGCGCCAGAATATCAGCGTACACGTGTAAGTCAAACGGAAATATTCAGATTGATGTCTGCCTCACGAGATTGTTGGGTGAAGTATGAAACACACTATATGGTTTGATCATGTGTAAATAATTATTCACTCAATTGATTATGCTAATGCAGAATATTTGGCTTTTAGGTAAATGTTTTATAGTATGAAGGTATAAACAATCCTTACAGGAAGTAATAAGGAACTATAAATGGAATTAAAAGCAGCTGAATATAGCGACTATGAGCGTATCTCCGCACTGCATGCTCAAAGCTGGAAGCATTTCTATAAAGGTATTTTAGGAAAGGATTTTCTCGAGAATGAAGTTGATGAAGAGAGAGCGGCTATTTGGCAAACTCGCCTAATCAATCCCCCTTTTAACCAACATGTACTGCTTATCGAAGAAGGTGGACTATTGTGCGGATTTGTTTGTGCGTTTGGTAATCATGACTTTGAAAAAGGCACCATGATTGATGCACTTCATATAGATCGCGCATACCGAGGCCGTGGTCTAGGTGTAAAACTCTTAGCAGAAATGGCTAAATGGATAGCACAATATTTTCCTGACAACGGCGTGTACGTTGAGGTGATGAAAGAGAATAAGCAAGCAATTGAATTCTATCAGCATTTGGGTGGTGATCTCTATCTTGAGCGCTTGTGGAACGCCCCGTGTGGTGGGAAAATTCCCGAGTTGACTTACCACTGGACGTCGGGTCAAGAGTTAGCAAACAACGTGGAACAACATCTCAAATCAGGATTTGTAATAGGTTGAAACAATTAACTTTGTTTCCCTGATACTCCTCGGACATAAGCTTTATCGCCGTTAGGTAATTTTAAATTGC
>NZ_JATABG010000474.1:0-2205 GCF_036533755.1 Vibrio sp. M260118
GGCTACTACCCACGTAGTAATTTTGTTCATATCGATACAGGCCCAGTTCGCTACTGGAGCTAGTCAACGCGCGCTCAGAGTTGTCAAACCATCAATCAAGTGTCATAGTTCAGCCAGTTTAGATTTATATCAAGGTTAAGCTATGTCACTTAAGTACCAAGTTGTTCCTGTCACTTCTTTTTCACAAAACTGTTCAATTGTCTGGTGTGATGAAACCATGGAAGGCGTTGTTGTCGATCCGGGTGGTGACGTTAAGCAGTTAGCAGTGTTGATTAAAGAGCTTGGCGTTAAGGTTGTAAAACTGGTTCTGACACATGGTCACCTTGACCACGTTGGTGGCACAGAGCCTCTAGCTCAAGAGTTGGGTAGTGTAGAAATTGTCGGCCCACACAAAGATGATAACTTCTGGCTACAAGGGTTAGAAGGCCAGAGCAAAATGTTTGGCTTCCCGTTAACTGAAGCATTTGAGCCGAACCAGTGGCTAAACGAGGGAGACCAAGTAACGTTTGGTAATCAAGTGATGGATGTATTCCACACTCCCGGCCATACACCAGGTCACGTAGTGCTGTTTAGTGAAGAAGCTAAACTAGCATTTGTTGGCGACGTACTGTTCAACGGCTCTGTAGGTCGTACTGACTTCCCTAAAGGGGATTTTGATACCTTAATAGCGTCGATCAAAGGCAAATTATGGCCGCTAGGTAATGATGTGCGATTTGTTCCTGGCCATGGCCCAGAGTCAACATTTGGACGAGAGCGCGCTTCAAATCCATTTGTCGCTGACGAAATGCCATTGTACTAGTTGATAAACTCATTTGTGTTTCTAAGGTCGCTTTATGAAGCGGCCTTTTTGTTACCTATTCATTTGTGGTGTCTGCCGCAGCTAAGTATCGGCGCGCAAGCCCAACAAATTCTTCAGCTGGACGGTCTAGATCGTTAGCAGAGATAAAGATATCGTAATCGTAGTAGTTACGTTGGTGTTTCATTCGATTGGCGAGCATAGCCAGCAATCCGGTGAACTCTTGCCCATGTGAGTTTTGGTAGGTATGAGAGTCGAGCACTATGTCCTGAAATTGCTCGCCCTGTTGATGCTGTCGCGCTCCTAAATAAAGCAGCGCTCGCTGGCTTAACAGAATTTCTGTCGCGATGCGTGGGCATATACTCGTAAGATAAGGTGAGTAGTGCTTGAGTTTGATTCCGATCCAAGGCAGTGGCTGATGCCACCCATCTTTCTGATAGGTGCAAATTCCGATTTTTTCAATATTGCTCCACTTAACGACCCAACCACCTTTGAACAAATGCTGTTGAAAATGTGTTGCGGTAAGAGTGAACTTAACGGTACCTTTTAAAATCAAGACGTAACCGAAACCGACGAACATGACAATGGCGATGGCGGTCAGCAATGCTTGCTGCCAACCAGGTGCATACAACAACAGAAATAGGCAGCCGAGCGCGAACATGCCACTAATCCATTTGACTGTGATTGAAGAAAAAACAAAGGGTTGGTTAGTTAAGTGTACGGTTTCCATGCAGAACAGGCCCATTACAACAAATATATCTGTTTATATAATCAGTAGTCGAAGAATCGATCACTTACCTAGTTGATTAAATTGTAGTCGCATGTGGTTATATCGCGTATTTTTGTCGCACAAAGCCGCTCATACTCTGTAAATCTAAGCAAAATTTTGGTATAAATCGCGCTTCAAATTTTCAACACTGCGCTGTATGCAGTGAAATGGAGACAAACTCGATGAGACTTGCTCATAAGCGTAAAGTGCAGCTTAAACTGCAAAAGCGCATTAAAGCGACAGTTGCAAACGTTCAAGCGACTAAGACAGCTAAGCCTGCAGTTGAGAAGAAAGTAGCTGCAAAACCAGTAGCCGAGAAAGTGGTAGCGGCAGGGAAAACAACTGATGTTGCACTTACTCCAAAGCAGCAACAAGTACTCGATATCGTTGTAAGCAACGTTGAAGGTATCAACCCTAAAGGCATTGGCCTAGCAGCGGGTCAAGATGATGCAAAAGCAGCTTCTTGGGCGACAGGCGCACTGAAAAAACTTCTAGAAGAAAATCTAGTAGTGAAAGAGCAGCTAGCTGGCAATAAAGTTATCTACAAACCAGTTTAATTGCCCTATGCTAAATCTGACCTAAGTTAGATACGCAACGCTTTTGAGCCTCGACATTGTCGGGGCTTTTCTTTTTTATAAAC
>NZ_JATABG010000475.1:0-2201 GCF_036533755.1 Vibrio sp. M260118
CGGAGTAGTGTTAACCAAGCAATTATTCAAAGACTCACCTCAGCAAATAGAAGGTGCTGACCCAAATTGGGTTATGCATGCTGAGTTTGAGGCGTTTGGCATGAAGTTAATGTTATCTGATGGGATCCTTGCCGAAGAGCGTAGTGGCAATAATATCGCACTATCAGTCGTTCTCACTGATTTGGATGAGCAAGCTCGCCTGTTTGATAAGTTATCTCACGGTGGTCGTATTATGATGCCACTTGCAGATACATTCTGGGGGGCTCGCTTTGGTAAGGTCGAAGATCAGTTTGGTATTCGCTGGATGTTGCATTGTGATTTAGTAAAATAATGAACTCACTCGCAATTAAGCGTTATCGAGTTCGCAATAACGCTTAATTGGAGTGGATTCTCATTATCAATAACCTAAAATTATAAATTGTATATAGATCGTGGCCAGCATAAAAATAACTGTAGATAGACTTCAGCCTGGGTTGCACATTCGACTTCCGGTCAAGTGGAATGAACACCCGTTCCTATTCAATAGTTTTAAAATTAAAGACGAAGAACAAATTAGAATGATCCGCCATTTGGGGATCAAGCACGTCTTTATTAATACCGCCCAAAGTGACACGCAACCACTACCAGTTTCTGAAGAACAATCAGAAGTGGAAGATGTACTGCACGAAGAGATTGACCTCGAAGCTCAAAAGCTCTGGAAAGAGAAGCAAGATAGAATCGAGAAGTTGAGTGCCTATCGCCGACGTGTCATTAACTGTGAAAAAGAGTTTGAGCGCTCTCTATCAAGAATGCGCGCGGTAATGAACAAAATTCGTAATCGCCCAGAACAAGCCGTCGATGAAGCAAGCCAATTGGTTAATGACATTGTCGATAAGCTATTAAGTGACGATCATGTAACCCTCCATCTTATGAACGGTAAAAGTGAGTTCGAAGACATCTACTTCCACTCACTTAATGTATCCGTTGTAGCTATGATGATTGCTAAGGCTAAAAAGCTTAGTGCAGAGCAGATTAAAGAAGTGGCTTTTGCTTCTCTATTCCATGATATGGGCAAAGTTAAAGTACCAACGGCTATTTTGCGTAAACCCACCCCTCTTACTGAACCAGAGAAAAACTATCTCAAGTTGCATACTAAATATGGATTAGAGATTGCAGGTAATATAGATAGTTTCCCTGAAAGTGCTCGCACGGTTATCGCTCAGCATCATGAACTTAATGATGGGTCAGGTTATCCCGAGGGGTTAAAAGAAGATCAAATCGATGAACTGACCCAGATTGTTGCCGTGGCTAATGCTTACGATAACTTATGTCATTGCAATGTGGCTTCGGAGCAAAAGATCCCATATGTCGCGCTTTCGCATCTGTATAAGAACTGTAAGCATCAATACAACAATGAGAACTTGAGCCTGCTAATTAAGTTCATGGGCATTTACCCGCCTGGTACCGTCGTTCAGTTGTCAAATGATATGGTCGGCTTGGTGATATCGGTGAATGCGCAAAACATTCTCCACCCAAATGTGCTTATCTATGATCCGTCGGTTCCACGCACTCAAGCCCCAATCATCGACTTAGCGGAAAAAGAGATAAAGATAGTTAACGCCATATTACCAACCAAATTGCCAGATAAAGTGAGAGAGTATTTAAATCCTCGCTCGCGAATTTCTTATTTCTTCGACTCAGACGACTAGTTTTACACAGGGTTTTGTGGATAACGCTTGGTTAAACTGAGAGTAAATTGGGTGAAAATTAAGGTCTGATTGATTCGTGTTCAATCAGGCTTTTTTTATGAAAAAAACACACTTTTTCCCTTGCCTTAAAAAAACAACTCCCTATAATGCGCATCCACTGACACGGCAGACGCCATAAGGCTTCGACGATAGTCAGAGAGGTGGAAAGCTTCTGAGAAAATAAATTTGAAAAAGTGTTTGACTCTTCAAATTATCTCGCTAGAATGCACCTCCGCTTTGAGAGAAAGTTTCTTTTAAAGCACAGCTCTTTAACAATATAAACCTATCAATCTGTGTGGGCACTCGTTGATGATAATCCAAATAGTTTCTTCGGAAACAATTTAGGTTTCAATGATACGAAGTGACCATTTGAATGAGCAATCATTCGAGCACAGTCAATTCAAGTTTTCTAGGAACTAGCTTCTAGTCACTAGGAACTTATCAGTATTCATTGAGCCTCCCCTATTTATTTAG
>NZ_JATABG010000476.1:0-2191 GCF_036533755.1 Vibrio sp. M260118
ATTACCAACTCAGCTCTGCGCCATTTTCTCATAGCGAAAATTCTAGTGTTCGCATTATGTACCTTGTGGTCTTGAGCCTACTACCGGCATTGCTGTTTGGCGTCTATCAGTTTGGGCTACATGGCCTGCACCTTGTTGGTGTTTGTGCTGCAACTGCAATTGTGGTTGAAGCGTTGTGTTTAAAGGTGATGGCAAGAAATGCCCTCGCAGCTTTTGATGGTTCAGCTCTGTTAACTGCACTACTGCTAGCGATGAGCTTACCGCCCAATACGCCGCTATGGGTCGGCGTAGTAGGTAGCGCGTTTGCCATTATCGTCGGTAAACAGATCTATGGAGGGCTAGGTCAGAACCTATTTAATCCTGCAATGTTGGCGAGGGTGATGCTCTTGGTCTGTTTTCCTGTCGAGATGACCATTTGGTCCGACCCTACGCCTATTGATTTCAGTGACAACCTAGTTCGAGTGCCTGAGGCGTGGGTGAACTTTGATGGCACAACCGCTGCAACCTCACTTAGTGCAGAGATCAATCACTCTGTGTCATTGAGCGCTCAGTTCTTTGGTCAAGAGGCAGGAAGCCTTGGTGAAACCAGTGCTCTATTAATCCTACTTGGTGGAGGCTATCTGCTTTATAAACGCATCATCAATTGGGCAATCCCTACGTCATTGTTGGCAGGGATAGCCGTTCCAGCAGTGATCGCTTATGGACTCTCACCGAACGAGTTTTTACCGCCACAGGCGCATCTTTTTGGCGGTGCAACCATGCTGGCAGCGTTTTATATTGCGACGGATCTGGTTACTTCTCCAACAAGCGTTAGGGGGCAGCTTTTATACGGCGCATCTTGCGGCCTACTGATTTGGTTGATCCGCAGTTTTGGCAGTTACCCGGAAGGCGTCGCGTTTGCGGTACTAATCATGAACGCCACCGTGCCATTGATTGACTACTACTTGCGCCCGAGCGTGTTTGGTAGCAAGACCGCGAAGGAGGGTTAACATGCAAATTTCATTGACCAAGTGGAAAGACAAAATTGCCTATCAGAGCGCTCTGTTGGCGGTGAGTTGTACTCTGGCAGCGACGCTGTTGGTGATTTTAGAACTGGTCACTAAGCCCGTGATTGAATTGCGCGTTCAAGAGGACCAAAACGCGCTTTTGAATGAAGTTCTAAATGGCCAACCTTTTGCTAATCAGGTGTTTGATCATGGGCAAACCATTACGGTGAGTGGCAGTGAGTATCAACTCTATCGTGTCAGAGATGAAAACAGCTCTGTAATTAGTTATGTGATTAAAGGTTCGCAGAGTGGCTACAGCGGCGATATTCAGTTTCTGGTTGGGGTGAATCTTCAACACCAGATAACCGGAGTTAGGGTGATTAGTCATACCGAAACACCGGGCTTGGGAGACAAAATAGAGCTATCGAAAGATGACTGGATCACACGCTTTAATGGCCGCTCTCTGGCAAATACGAGTGGTTGGGCAGTAAAAAAAGATGGTGGTGAGTTTGACCAGTTTAGCGGCGCGACCATTACGCCTCGCGCAGTGGTTAAAGGGGTCCATCTGGCACTAATTGGGCTAAAGGAAGAGGTCAATCATGAGTAACTACCAATCAATTGTTAAACAGGGCATGTGGGAAAATAATATCGTTCTCAGTCAATCTCTTGCTCTTTGTCCACTTCTGGCTGTGACTAGCAACGCAACGAACGGTTTAGGGCTTGGCCTTGCTTCTACGGCGGTGATGGTTGCAGCAAACGTACTCGCATCTTTGGCGAAAGATATCGTCAGTAAAGCGGTACGGATTCCAGTCAACATCATCATTATTGCCTCTCTGGTAACCATGGTTGATGCGATTCTAAATGCTTGGCTTCACCCGTTGCACAAAGTATTGGGGCTGTTCATTCCACTCATCGTGACCAACTGTGCGATTTTAGGTCGTGTCGAGTCCTTTGCGAGCAAAAACAAACTCGCTCCCGCACTGGTCGATGGCCTCGCCATGGGGCTTGGTTTCACTTGGGTACTGGTTGCGCTTGGAGGTATTCGCGAAGTGATTGGTAGCGGAACCCTGTTTGAAAATGCCAGTTTGTTGCTTAGTGAGCAGTTTGCTTTTCTCGAAATGGTGATTATTCCTGAGTACCGAGGCGTTTTGTTAGCAATCTTGCCACCAGGAGGCTTCTTAGTGCTTGGTGTCATGTTGGGAATT
>NZ_JATABG010000477.1:0-2181 GCF_036533755.1 Vibrio sp. M260118
GAGTAACCTTGCGCCATTTTCATCGGTGTTAAGCTACCAGCGCCAAGGGCGATAGTTTCTGAACGTGGCACTTGGTCGATATCAAAACCAAAGCGGGTTAGGTATTGACGCGTTTCATCTAGGCCAACTTCACGCAACACACGAACCGCCATTACATTTTTAGACTGCGCTAAGCCAATACGAAGACGAGTTGGACCTGTGTAAGTCGGTGGAGAGTTTTTGGGTCTCCACGCTGTGCCTTGGCTCTGATCCCACTGGTTGATGGGCGCATCGTTAATTAGAGTAGCCAGCGTTAGACCTTTATCGATGGCGGCTGCATAGATGAAAGGCTTAATACTTGATCCCACCTGACGCACTGATTGAGTCGCGCGGTTAAATTTATTGTGGATAAAGTTAAAACCACCCACCAGAGACATCACGGCACCGTTGTCAGGGTTCATCGCAACAAACGCGGTATTTGCGTTTGGTACTTGGCTTAAGTGCCATGTGAAGCTTGATTCTTGGTCTTCGATGACTTGCTCAACTTGGCGAACCCAAATTTGCTCGCCTTCAGCAAGGATCTGTTTAGCCGTGCTTGGTGCTGGGCCTTGGCGGTCATCGGTTAGGAACTTACGAGCCCACTTCATGCCATCCCATTCAATGGTATTCAAGCCTTGGTTCTTAATCCAAACCGTCGCTTGCTTGCTATCTACTTTGGTCACAACGGCAGGGACTAGCTGACCGTATGTCGGAACGTTATCAAGTGTTTTATCTATAGTCTCATCATCGAATGCGGGCTTGCCAGGCTGCCAAAGCACTTTTTCTGCACCACGGTAGCCATGACGTTCATCGTAAGCGAGCAGATTGTTGATAGCAGATTGATTGGCAGCCTCTTGAAGCTTTGAGTCGACTGTAGTGTAGATGTTCATCCCAGACGTATAGGCCTCTTCTTGACCATAGCGTGCCACCATCCAAGCTCGCGCCAACTCAGCGACATAAGGAGCACTCAGTTCGATTTCAGCACCGTGGTAGCGAGAAACGATCTCTTCGGCACGTGCTTCATCATACTCATCTTGGGTAATGTATTTCTCATCAAGCATACGCAGTAACACCACATTACGGCGATGAGTTGCACGTTCCACTGAATAAATGGGGTTCATCGTTGATGGCGCTTTGGGCATACCTGCAAGCGTCGCCATTTCACTTAGCGTCAGGTCTTTAAGCTCTTTTCCGAAGTAGGTTTGCGCTGCTGCACCGAAGCCATATGAGCGGTAACCCAAGAAGATTTTGTTGACGTACAACTCCATGATCTCTTGCTTGCTAAGCAATTGCTCGATGTGAATCGCAATAAAGATCTCTTTTATTTTACGCATGATCTTCTTTTCGTTGGAGAGGAAGAAGTTACGCGCTAGCTGTTGAGTAATCGTACTCGCGCCTTGTTTAGCAGAGCCAGACATTGCGACCACAACTGCCGCTCGAGTAATACCGATAGGGTCGATACCTGGGTGTTCGTAGAAACGGCTATCTTCGGTTGCAATCAACGCTTCAATCAGGTGTTGAGGAATATCGTCGTAGGCAACGGGTATACGTCGTTTTTCACCGAACTGAGAAATCAACTTGCCATCTTGGCTAAACACCTGCATTGGCGTTTGTAGCTTGACGTCTTTCAGTGTGGCTACATCTGGTAGCTCTGGTTTCACATATAGGTAGAAGCCGAATATCGTACCGACCCCAAGAATTATGCAAATCAATGTGAATATAAGTAGGCGCTTTATGAACTTCACCGGAGATTCCCTGATTGATTGAGTTTGCCATATGCAAACCCTTGTACTTTAAGCTAAACATTTAGCTCATTTGTCTATGTGCTTATTTAACCATCAATTTAAGCATATGAGCTAAGCAAAAAGTACGGAGCTAAGCTGCATGGGTAAATCATTAGTTACAGGCATTGAAATAGCACGCCACAGCATTAAAGCGGTCGTCCTTAAGCCAAACAAAGGCACATTTGTGCTTGTCGACTATCAAGAATTACCGATCGAAGCGGGCATTCTCCCTGATAACCATATGTCAAATTATCAGAAAATTGTAAAGAAACTCAAAGAACTAAGGAAGAGTTTACCGAGATTTAGTAACAAAGTAGCGTTTTCAATACCAGATAGCGCTGTAATTAGTAAGGTATTACAAATAGATAGCGACCTAGAG
>NZ_JATABG010000478.1:0-2174 GCF_036533755.1 Vibrio sp. M260118
GTACCTTGGTTACGCCCCTGATAGTTGAGTTCAAACTCTTGGTTTAACTTGGCTAAACACTCACGGCTACGATTTGCGATTGTTAACATGCGTGATTTATTGACTCGGTATTTGTCGAGTTGGCAATTACTGAGCATTTGGCTTGCCCATGTAATTAATTCTGGGCTGACAGATGGTTTGATCTTTAGAGGTGCATGTTGTTCAAAAAGCCATTTTATCGCTTTAGTAGGAATGCCGGGAGCAGCCCATGGAGATGAGTAACCATAGGAAATTTGACCTGCATTAGCGAAGCTGGTCTCTTCTGCTGATCTTGCTTGACGATCAATCACAGTGACATTAAACCCAGCTTGGTTTAAGTACCAAGCACTGGTTAATCCAATCACTCCACTTCCTAAAACAATCACCTTCACAGCTTCGACTCACAGTTTAAAATTTTGCTTAGAATGTGGTGTTTACATCTGTTTAACAATCGATAAGAATTGATATAAGGTTTTAGTTTTTCTATAGGGTAGAAATGAAATCAACGCTACTTCATGGCGTCAATTTGATCTGCATAGTCGCGCGCCATCAAAGCCTGACCAGCGCTGCAAAAGAGCTCAATCTCACGCTTGGGGCTGTTAGTCAGCAGTTACAGCAGATAGAGCAGCGATTAGGGTTTAGCGTGTTTGAACGTCATGCACGTGGTATTCGCCTCACTGAGCAGGGAAGAAAGCTAGTTGAGGCAACCAGTCATCACCTTTCTGCGATTGAAGAGAACGTTTTTCAACTTACTCAGGTGAGTGAGCGAAAGCAGATCCGCCTCAAACTCACCCCATCTTTTGCTTTTAAGTGGTTAGTCCCTAGGCTAGAAAATTTCCATAAACAGTACCCGGATATTCAAATCCACACCTTTGCCGAAGGTGCGCTTGTCGATAGCGACAAGCGCAACTTTGATATCGCCATTGATTACGGTCCAATACCTTACAAACACACCGAAGCAGAGTTAGTGATGGAAGAGTCGCTCGTACCTGTTATGAGCCAAGACTACCTTTCTAAACATGCAGATCTTGTCGGCGTGGGTGCAGATTGGGACAAAGTGACTTTGCTGCATGATGTGATGCCATGGCAAGGCGCAGTAAAAGATTATGAATGGCTATATTGGGCCTCTGAGCACCAGTTGGATTTCGATACCAATCGAGGTCACTTTTTCAATCGTACCGATATGGCGATGTCAGCGGCAGAAGCTGGGGTAGGGATTGCCTTGGCGAGGTTTGCGCTGTTATCCGGTGAGATAGAGCAAGGCAAGTTGGTTGCGCCATTCCCAGCAATTGAAGCTAATGCAGGATATTTTTTGATCACTCATATCGATGACCCATATACGAGGCTGTTCAAGCAATGGCTAAGGGAGCAAGTATCATCAAGTGATATTGCTACTCGGTAGTTATTAATTAATCTATAAATAATGATGGCGTGATCATATGCACCCACTACACTTAACAGTGTGTCTAGTTTGGCTTTTGCTTAGTTAGGCAAGATTAGGGGCAGTGCATATGGAATCTCATCAAGGCCAATGCAGCTATCAAAACCCTGATGGCTGGTGCTGCGATCAACCATGTGGCGAGTCAGGCTTATGTTACTGGCACGACCCAAAAGTCGATAAAAGCAAAGATGATATAAAAGACAAGGTTGAACAATGGGCCGCAGCAGGTAAACCTTTAGACGGATTTCAGTTGGCAAGAACAGACCTCGAAGACATAGATCTAGTAAACCGTGGCTGTAAAGACGGGTATCTATGTCGAGACGTTGATTTCTACCGAGCAAACTTAACCGATGCTCACTTTTTTGGCTTAGATTTACGTGGCTCATCTTTGATGAAAGCCAAGCTTATTGGTGCGAATTTACATTGTGCCAAACTCGATAACTGTAACTTACTAGGTGCGGCACTATCGCGCGCCAAGTTAGAAAATATTGAGTGGGGTAGATACCTAAAGCAAGAGCAAGAAGCAAAGCAAGCGATGAAGAAGCGCGACCGTAACAAGGCGGTCTCTTTGTGCCAAGAAGCAGAGGAGGTATGTCGCAACATTCGCAAGCAGTGTGAGAAGCAAGGCTTGTTTGAAATGGCGGGAGACTTCTTTAAGCGAGAGATGCGTTTTCGCCGTTATCAAATGCCTTTAATGAGCCTTAAAAGAGTCATT
>NZ_JATABG010000479.1:0-2170 GCF_036533755.1 Vibrio sp. M260118
CGCTGAGAGTAGAACCGTGTATAGAGGGATTGTCTGAACAGATAACGAAAGGTATTTCGTACTTAACCATTTCTGTAACAGGGTGAGATTCATTCTCTGCTACAGCATTTGTTAGACGATTGCTTACAGGGCACACTTCAATGCAAATATCTTTGTTCTTAACTAACTCAATCAGTCTTGGATCTTTAACTATTGCTGTTCCATGGCCAATTCTATCGGCAGAGTAGTTAATGATGGCATCTTCAATATTCTGGGGATTACCTGTTTCGCCTGCATGGATTGTAATAGACAGCCCTTCTTCATCTTTAGCTGTTCTAAATAGATGCGCTGTCTCTGGAGGAGGTGAGATATCCTCATTACCAGCTAGGTCCAATCCAATGACTGACTGAGGGCGGCCAAGAGATTTATAGGCATCTACTAATGCTCGTAAGTGTTCTGGAGCGTACTCCCCACGCGTGATAGTTAGAAGTAGGCCTGCTTTTATATTGTAACGACACGAGAACTCTTCTATGTCTTGTAGTAGCCATTCCAATGCTTCTTGCACTGTAATATTGTTTAGGAGGGATATGTATATGACGCTATTGCGTAGCTCTACAAATTTAACATTATCATTTTTGAGTTCGAAGAATGCGCTATCTACAATTTTAGATAAATCTGCTCTACTTTGTGGTACTAACCTGAGTGCTTGCCAAGGCGTTAAGTATTCAGCTAGAGAGCTAGCTGGAGTTTTTCTCGTTAAGTCGTAACGTAAGTCAAAACCTGAGGGGAGTTCATTGATACTTGCTTGTAAAAGAGATCGGAGAAGAGCTGTGTTGGCGAGGCCGTTCAAGTGTACATGCAACTCCCCTTTGGGCATTCTTTTTATATCAATGAAGTTCATGTTTGTTTTTCAGTCCCCACTCATATCTTTGATGATTTGAAGCAGCTTCATTTTATTTTCTTTGGAGAGTTTTTCTATATACAGAGACAGCTCTGCCGAGACTTCGTCCTCACAAAAAAAGTAGTTCAAAGGTACACCAAGCTCGTCCGCAATCAATTTTAGCGTTTGAACATCCGGTGTATGTTTCCCTTTTTCATACTGGTTCATTCTCGGACTCGCAGAGCTTTCATCCATACCTATTCGCACTCCCAAGGCTTTCTGAGAGAGTTTTGCTTTCTTACGCGCTTCTTTGAGACGTAATGGGATTGGACTTTGGAATGACACTTATGGCTCATATTATGAAACTCTACTTAACTAAGATTTTCTTAGTTTTACCGATCTCTGTATACTAAGCAATCCTTAGTTTTATTGCGGTATAAGTATTACATGAAGCGTTCTATTAAAATCAGTGCAGAGATGTACAAGTTATTGATTGAAAGAACAATTGATGATTTTTCAGTGACTGAGTTGAGGGATGAGTTTATTGTCCTAAGAGGTTTCCACATTGATGCTGATGAAGCGCGTAAAAAAGTTTATCGACAAATCTTGCGGTTCATGAAGCATGGCTGGCTTAGGAGTGAAGGTAGTGGTCATCAGAAACGCTATTTTCAGACGGAAGCTTTCAAAGCTATTCAGGTGGAACCTAAATTAGTAAATGTAGACATTGAGATTGCATCGGATCAGGGCTATTCGGTCTTAACTAGTGAGTATAACCATTACAAACGAGAGCTAGAGGTTGTTTTAGGTGAGATTAACGAATACCGTTCTCTGAATAAGCGTTTCCCAGAATTAGAACCGAAACTGGTTATGCTCCTTAAAGGAGCAAGAGAGCGATCAGTGCAATTATTAGGGAAAGTTAATGGGCTCAAGAGTGTCCTTAGAGTCCTCGATGAGAAAAATCAGACATGTTGAGACTTGTTGTATTAGGCAAGCGTTAGCGGGCAGTTAACGTCATAATATGAACGCTATTGATGTGTTTAGGTTGGTTCTTTAATGATCGCGCCTAAATTGCGGTCTTAGATCTTTATGAATGATGATGTACACGAAATACTATAATCACATGACTTAAACGAAATGCTCAAAATGTGAGTGGTTTAACTTTCAATTATGTTAGGATTGCCCGTTTTCGCATATTTGACGTAGAAATCATAATATGTGTCAAAATTTAATTGTGCTTTTGATTATTGTATAAGCACTTAGGTTATTATTTGTTGGTATGTTGTTCATCACTTGTCATTCACTATCAAGTGG
>NZ_JATABG010000480.1:0-2156 GCF_036533755.1 Vibrio sp. M260118
ACTTCTCTACTATGTAGCAAAATATTTATAAAAACTAATACAATGAAACGTCTATTTGCTTGGATTCTGACTTCTGCGGCATTCATCCCGCAGGCATACTCTGCCGAAGACCATGACTGGGAACAGTGGGAAACGGCCTACCATAATGCACTTCAAACGAGCGACTCAAAAGCTCTATCGATGCTCCAGGACCGCTATAGCGCCCTGCCCCCGAGCGTTGAAAAACTGTACATCAGCTCAAAGCTACATAATTTTATGACGCTGCGAGGCCAACCCTACTATGGCAATTCCATCGCGTTCGATGAAGAGTACTCTAATTTAGAACAGTCCTTCATGTCCGGGCTGAATGCCGAAGCGAAATTAGACTTTGTTACAGCCACAAAAAGCTATCTAACAAACCTAGAACACGCAAACAGTAAGGGGAACATTCAAGGCCAGATTTTGTTTGAGTATCACCTCTGTCGTGCTCTAAATGCGCAAGGGCAATTTTATAGTGCATTAGTTTACTGTAATGCGTTGGAAACTCACTTAAACGAAGTAGATAATACAATTTTGCCAAAGTACGACGCATTGAGAGTGGTGGGTAACAACCAAGAGTTTGTCGGCCGCTACCAAGCAGCTCTCGACACCTATCAAGCTTACCTAAACTCGATCCCAAGCTATGTCGACCCATCCGGTGTTTATAACGATGCGGGCCTGCTATTAAAGACACTCGGCCAATATGATCTTGCTATAGAGTATATGAATCATGCTTTGTCGATCCGCGAGAAATCCAATATGGCTCTGGGTATGGCGCAGTCACACCACAGCATGGGAGACATACTACTCGCCACTCGAGACTACCTTGGCGCTATCCAACACTTCTCGAGTTCCAAACAGATTCTTAACGACTACAACTACTCCTATGGAGTGACGCACGTCGCCCTAGGGCTTGGTAAGGCTTACGCTCAGATACAACAATATAGGCTAAGTTACCAACATTTATCAGAAGCCCTATCGCTAGCAGAAACACAGGGGAATGATTCAGTTCGTGGCGAGATATATCTTGCACTTTCAGTTTTGGCTAAAGCCCAAGATGACTTCGATAGAGCACAAGATTACTCGCAACAAGCTTATGCATTAGCAGAAAAAATCCAGAGCGAAAGGCTACAAGCGAAAGCACTAAAATCATTAGCGACCATTGCTCAAGACGTAGGCCAATACAAGCTTGCACTGCAATACCATCAACAGTATTTCGACTCTGAAATTGCCAAAAGAACCAAAAAGAATCGAGCAGCATTTCTAGCAATGGAACGGGCGCAGCAAGAGTTTAACCAGACGCTTAAACAAAGTCAGACCATCGAAACCATCAAGTCCCTAGAAAAAGAAAATAAAGCGCTCGAATCACAACGACGCTTATTCATCTTTTTAATAGGTCTACTCAGTTTAGTACTCATTGCTCTGTATCTGATATCGCGGACAAAGAGTAAAAAAGCAGAAATTGATCAGCTATCAGGCGCTTATAATCGAGCTGCCTCGATCTACAAAATTAAAAGTGTAGATAGAACGCCGTCACTGATTAAAAAGCACATTTTGGTTTTGCTTGATCTAGATGACTTTAAACAGGTTAATGACAGCTACGGTCATCCAACAGGAGACAGAGCTCTACAAGCCATTGCCAAGTGCATTCAAACCACGTTGCATGAGGGTGATATTTTTGGCCGCTTAGGCGGTGAGGAGTTCGTTGCTGTGATGAAGAATGTCGATGAGCTCGATGTGCGAGAGCGTGTTGAAGAGCTACATCAGAAAATTGGCAGCAGTGAGTTTACCGCAGAGACCAAAGAGAAGCTTACAATTACCGCAAGCCTCTCCTACCTTGCCACATCGAAACCACTAAGTGATTTCGACGAACTTTATTCAATATTGGATCAAGCACTGTATCAAGTGAAGATGAATGGGAAGAATCAGATTATCGATGCTTACAACGAACCTATTTACCTGCCGAACTCTGCTTACGTACCAGTTCAGCCATAATAGCTTCGCGCTCAGAAAGGTAGTCATTTAACCCTACCTTTCTGAGTTCACATGACGGGCAATCACCACAACCATCGCCAATAATACCGTTGTAACAAGTCAACGTTTTCTCTCGCACCAGTTGCAAAGCGTTATATTGATCG
>NZ_JATABG010000481.1:0-2156 GCF_036533755.1 Vibrio sp. M260118
TACCCACAACGTGATATACACCTAGATGGGGCGATAAAAATTGTTCGATCGTGACTTGTTATAGTCAAGCTGAATGTTATCAGAACAATCGTGTTCTCTAATTACTTATCAGCAACAAGTCACATGGCGGCTTCGCCATTAACACGTCAACAGTGCTGCCAAACCAATAACGTGAGAGCGCAGTACGTTTACACGCGCCTAAAGCCAAGATCGCTGGTTCAACCGCTTCCACCGCCATCGGTAACCCTTCCTCTGGGTTAGCCCTAATGAAACGCAAAGGAAGCTGAGAATACTTACTGAGCTTTAAGAAATCATTAATAGCGATCTTTTGGTGAGTGAGAATGTCATTAGCGTAGTGATGTAAGTACGGAGCAACATATTGACAGTAGATAAGCGTAGTACTTGCATTAATTCGCGATCCAACATCTAAGCTTTTATTGATTATCGCTTTGTCTATCTCTGCGTTTTTATCTCCCCGATGTAATGGATCGATAGCTGCAGCGATTCTTAACGCGCCGGACCAATTCTTCTCCGTCAACAACAAGATATCGTGACTTTGGCTCGAGAGCTTCCTAAGCAGTTGTGAAGCTACAACCCCTTTAGAGTAGTCAACAAGAAAAACGTCACTGTACCCATTGCACTCTTTGGTCAGCTTTTTTTCCCAACTAGTGCCGGAAAGAAACTCTAAGTTAATATCCAGTTCAGGTAACTCATAATCGGCACGAATCTCTTCGACTTGCTCCAATACTATGCTGCACCACTTCATAAAGTAGTCATCATAGCGAGCACGACTTTCATCGCTATGCAGTAGAAAATCAATAAAAGTATGTTCTTCACTGCGTCTGTGATCTTCCGCAAAAATCCGCAACGATTTGTTGCAAGAGTGAGCAAAAACAACCGCCTTTCTCAATACTCTCTTTGATGGTTTCGCGCTCACTCTGGTTAATAAATAGACTTCACTCATTTCAACTTCCATTTGATTCAAAGCGACAAAAAAACACCGATTGTCATTTATTAATCACTTAGTTAAGCATAGTCAAGAATATAATGAATCGAGAACGATTTTCTGCAATCAAAACAGTTGGTAAGAGCGACGGGGATGGGTAATTAAAAAAGTAAAATAGCGTTGGTGGCAGCAATGGTGCTGCCACTTACATATCTAGAGTTAACACTAAGCTTCATGATTGCCATGTAAGATTCTGGGCAATCATGAAACCTAGTCAGTCGATTTTGAGAGAGCGACTAAAAAGCTAAGCGACGCCTTCTAATTGGCACTCTTCGGTCTCCTGTTTGCACAAAGCACCATGTACGATCCCAAGCGCTTGTTGATACTCGGCTTCTTCAACAACATATTGAACACTAACGTTTCGTACCGGAGCGTACATGGCAACCGGTGATATCCCGGCCTCTGCCAGCGCTTGGGTGCCTGCCGATAGCGTCTCTGTAGAGTCTATTTTAGTTCCAATCGCTGAAACCATAGACACAACACGACTAGAAACTTGTGCTTGCGGATGACTCGCTTGGAGTTGCTGTTTAGCCGTGTCTATTGCCGCCGTTTGACCGCTTAAGTAGTAAGTCAGAGAGTTAGCGGTCATTTCTTTGCTAATAACCTGCAGTGGCATGGGCTCGATAATTGTCATCAAATCTAGACTCACCTTATCGATATGACAAGCATGACTCTGGTCAAACAGATGTAAAGCATGAACCTTCGCTTTTCCGGCAACAATTTCTACGCTCTCATCCTCAGGTACATAGTGCTCTGAAATCAGAGTGCCATCATGGTCGGGCTCAAAGGTGTTTTTTATTTGCAGTTCGATCCCACTTTCTCTTAATCCAGCGGCCGCATTGGGATGTATTGCTTCCATGCCAAGAGAAGCCAATTGGTCTGCAACATCAAAGTTGGTTTCTCCAACAGGTCTGACACTTTCAGCACCAACCATTCGCGGATCCGCTGTACTCAAATGGTACTCTTTATGGATGATAGCTAAGTCTGCGTTTGTCACACAGGGGCTTTGTTGCGTAATTCAGACGAGAAACCAAACCTCCTAAAGTTGAGCGACTTTTATACAATATACTGAGTTTCAGGCATACCAAGCCCTGTAAGTTTGTTCAGTGCTTTGATCATGGCGTAAGTCTCGCCAACCTGAGCGTTGTAA
>NZ_JATABG010000482.1:0-2156 GCF_036533755.1 Vibrio sp. M260118
AGTTCAAACGGCGTATGGTCGAAGCAAAATCAAAACCAGACAATAGCCAGTGGCTAATGGGCCCGACACGAGTCACGTCGTTGTCGCGCACTAAATCGAGGACGATATCGGGATTACCAGTGTACTTTTCTAAGTTTGCAAACCATAGATTTACCTCCGAAATAGGCACCAACGTCATAGGGCTTTGAAAGACTTGATCTGGAATCCCTAAGCAGCCCGAAGTTAAATCATAACGTTTATGCACTTCACGATGCATGTTTAGCATCGAGATCGCGCGCATGAATCTCACATCATTCATATACAGATCCAGTCAATATGAGGTGGTATGTGAATCAATCTGTCATATCCCCTATCAATTTTCAATATTAATTCAAACTCAAGCCCTAACCTTAATTTGGAGTAATGAATGAGTTTACTAAGTGTCCCATTCGTCGGAACGTCTGCTGATACCGTACTGCACGTTGTCGCTACGGTTGTACTTGTTGCAACCCTTGGCGCTGCACTGTTCGGTTTCTGGAAGTTTCACGAGCTACCAATCAATAAAGCCCACAGCAAAGATCATCATCAAATTGGATTGATAACGGCACTGACATGGATTGGTTTTATCTGGCACTGGGTATGGGTTGTCGCAGTTATTCTGGCATTTGTCGATGTAGAAAAAGCGATCGTCAATCTGCGTGACACTTGGCGTCATGCTCCAAAACATAGTCATGACCAAGGGGAAGCATAATGTTAGAAGGTTTAGCAGTTTGGGCACTGTTCATCTACTTGCTTCGTCTTGTGGGCATGCCTTGGAATAAAGGCACTCAAGCATTCGCTTACTTAGGCGGCGCATCTTGGCTGATGTTCGTTTGGGTGGGTTTGATTAACTTTACTCCGATGGATCTCTCAGGCGGCTCAGTCGTGCAGTCTCCTCACATTCAGTTAAGACCGGATTCACCAAACGTGAAAGGCAAGGTAGATAAGATCTATATCGAGCCAAACCAAACGGTATCTAAAGGTCAGCTGATTTACGAAATTGACCCAACTCAGTACCAAATTGCGCTTAACCAAGCAGAGGTTGCTGAAGAGGCAGCTAACGTTGCGCATGACGTTGCTATAGAAGATATCGCGATTGCGAAAGCTAACTATCAATCGATGCTGCAAGATGTCACCACAACAGAAAGCCGCTTAGCCGCAGCGCAAGCTGACCATGAGCTACAAGTTAAAATGCTAAAGCGTTATCAAGAGCAGAACCGTGTGGTTGAAAACACCATCACCGCAAGTGATATCGACAAGCAGCAAACCACTGTAGAGAAAGCAAAACACAATATCTCTACGATTGAATCTGAGTTAAACAGCAAAAGAGTCAATGCAGATAAAGCGAAACTGGCAATCACCAAAGCTGAGTTAACGGTAAAGAGCAAAGAAGCAGACTGGAAAACAGCCCATGAGCAAATGGCAAAAGCCCAATGGGATTTAGACAGCACTAAGGTGTATGCGCCAGCAGACGGTTTCGTGACTAACTTTATTCTGCGTGAAGGTCAGCGTGTCTCTATGATGCCAAGGCTACAAATGTACACAGATGAAAAGTACGTGCTGATGCGAGTTAACCACCAAGCAATTCGAAACGTAAAACAGGGTCAGTCCGCTGAGTTCGCTTCGTCAGTGTATCCAGGTAAGATCTTCTCTGCGCAAGTCGAAGGGATTGTTGAAGCGACAGGCGAAGCACAAGGTAATCTACTTGGTTTCGATGAGTCGGTTAGAGCAACAACGGGCAAAAACCTGCAAAACAAGCATCACTTTGTACGCTTGAAAATTGAAGAGCGAGATGGCTACGACATCCCTGTAGGTTCGGTAGGCTTAGCTTGGGTGAGTGGCGATAAACCAATAGGCTTTATGTCATTCTTAGATGCAATACGCGGCATCATTATTCGTATGAAGTCCCAGCTCTACTACTTCTACTCAATTTAAAACCAGCAACAGAGTCTGACGTCAAGTCGGGCTCTGTTTATACAATACAGCTCACTAACTGATATTCAAACAAACCATCACTAATAATTCATATATCATTAGCACTTTTATGGTTATTTGCAAATTGCATTTTCGTTATGCAATTGAAACAGCAAAAAGGTGCAAAATTCAGCCAAATCAAGCGCAATTAGGTGCTATTAATC
>NZ_JATABG010000483.1:0-3121 GCF_036533755.1 Vibrio sp. M260118
ACCTTAGAGTAACATTTTATTTACATCATCAAAATTCATGCAATCAACCTACTACGCTCTGCTACCCTGTTCAGACCTATCCAATACGCATTCCTAACCGTAAATTGACACAAGGAGTTGCTATAGATTGATGTAGCGCAGCCCTAAAAACACGTGTTGCAGTTAAGGTATCCACCTCTGTTCCCCAATGAGGTAAAACAATGACTCAAATTAACCGTGAACGCTTGGTCGAGCACTTTATTGACCTAGTAAAAATCGACAGCGAATCTCGTAACGAAAAACAGATCTCTGAGGCACTTGCAGAGCAACTGGGTGAGCTTGGTTTCACTGTTCACAAACTGCCTGTACCTGAAGAGGTATCGAATGGTTACAACCTGTATGCCCGCTTAGACGGCGAGATCGCAGATAGCGTTGTACTGAGTTGTCACATGGACACGGTTACTCCGGGTGTCGGTATTGAACCTGTCATTGAAGACGGAGTTATTCGCTCAAAAGGCAACACAATTCTTGGCGGTGATGATAAGTCAGGTATTGCGGCAATTATGGAAGCCGTACGTAGCATTAAGGCGCAAAATCTTGCTCATAAAACCATTGAGCTTGCTTTCACAGTTCATGAAGAAGGCGGCCTATTCGGTTCACAGCATTTTGATATGTCGTTCATCCAAGCAGACAAAGCGATCGTACTTGATACAGGCGGCCCTATCGGCACCATAGTTAACGCGGCACCTGGCCAGCAAAAGATCGTGGCAAACTTTATTGGTCGCCCTGCACACGCTGGTCTAGCGCCAGAAGAAGGCATTAGCGCAATTCAAGTGGCTTCTGAAGCCATCACCAATATGAAGCTGCTGCGCATCGACGAAGAGACCACAGCCAACATCGGTATCGTGCAAGGTGGTAATGCAACCAACATCGTCATGCCTGAGCTTAAAGTGGTTGCTGAAGCACGCTCTTTAAATGATGACAAGCTAACAGCTCAAGTTGAGCACATGATCGAGACATTCCAAGCCGCTGCCGACAAACATGGCGCGCAAGTAGAAATCGAATCTACTCGTGCTTACAACGCGTTTGTGATTGCAGATGAGCACCCGCACCTCTACAGGTATGGCAAAAGTGCATACCACGGAAGAGTTCATTGCGGTAGACGATATGGTGAAAGTTACTGAGTTTGTTGAGCACTACCTCACTCATTAATCGCCAACCTAAACGAAAAAAGCCGCATCTATTTGCGGCTTTTTAACGTCTGGGGATTACTCCTTTGTGAGCTTTACCACCCGCTCATTGCGCAGCTCTTGGGTTAGCATTGAGGCGAACTCATCGTGAGACAAAGGCTGCGAGAACAAGTAGCCCTGGTATTGATCACAGCCTTCCTCAACCAAGACATCAAGTTGCTCTTGAAACTCGACCCCTTCAGCGATCACTTTAATGCCCAAGCTATGCCCCATTTGGACGATGGTTCTTAGCAACACACGATCCGAGTGGTTAATCGCACACTCATCGACAAAGCACTTATCTATCTTAATCACGTCAATAGGTAACTGCTTTAGGTACTTCAAGCATGAGTACTCAACACCAAAGTCATCAATTGCGATTGAAACACCAATCGCCCTTAATTGACGACAGATATCGGTAATGTTTTCCGGATCGCTCATTAATGCGGACTCTGTTACCTCTAATTGCAACAAATGCGACGGTAACTGGCTCTCTTTCAACGCTTTACACACCACCTCAAACAGATCTGCGTGGGCGAATTGAACCGTCGACACATTAACCGCAATACAAACCGGAATATTTTGCTCATGATACTGCTTGGCCTGTCGACACGCTTCGTGAAGAATCCAGTGTCCAAGCGGAACAATCTGGGTAGTTTTTTCCGCAATAGGTATAAATTCAGCTGGCGAGATCGGGCCTAAGTTGGGGTGATTCCAACGCAGCAGGGCTTCAGCACCGACGATCTTCACCGACTCAACATCCACTTTAGGTTGGAACAGTAGAATAAACTGGTGATTGGTAAGAGCCCAGCGGATTTCTGTCTCGATTTGATGTTGCCTGATGGTCTCACTTAATAGCTCGTCATCAAACCAGCATACAGCTCCACCGCCAACGGAACGTGCTTTGAATAGAGCAAAATCTGCGTTCTTCTCCCATACTTCAATGCTATCTAGTGCATCTCCGGCATACGCGACGCCAATACAGTAAGAGAGCCTATGCGAAGTATTATCCACATCAAACATCATTTTTTGATGGCGATTTAGCTCATCCACTAACTCCTCTAACGTGGTTTGCAACTCCTTACTCTCAACCACAACAATAAACTCGTCGCCACCAAAACGGTACACGACCCCGATATCACCCACTATATCTTTAATGTGTTTAGCAAAGGCGACGAGTAAATCATCTCCATGACGATAACCGAGCCTGTCATTAACACTCTTAAACCCTTCTAAGCCAATATGCAGCATGCCAAAGTGTTTAGCGTTGTGTTCGTTGATTCGCTCGATATCTTCTTTATAAGCATTGATGTTGGGCAGTTTGGTCAGATAGTCGGTTTGACTCTCTGTTTTATAGCTCACCGCCTGTTGCTGAGTCTTTACATAAAAATAGGTCATTAAAGTGGCGAACAAGGTAACGGCTGTCATTTCAATCGACGTATCAATAAAGAGCTTAAAGTCAGTCACTGTAAGCTGATACAAATAGCCATTAATCAGAGCCACACATACTGCGATGGGCCACAGCGAGCCTGGAAATAGCACTATGTAACAAAGAGGAAGAAACAATAAACACTCTTTGACCAACTCAAGCGGGAAAGGCTGGATAAGGCCGCCAATTAAAAACAACGCTGTAGCTGAAAAGGCAAACACATGCTTAAGGGAAGGATTAGAGCTATAGAGTGCTAGCAGTAGCAGTGCGGGAAAAGAGTAATAAGCGTACTCCCACGGGTGGGATTGCAACAAAAATGAGTGGGACATCACCCCTACCGCGGCGATATAGGCGACATAAGAGATTGCTTTTACACCATCGCTGACTTTGAATAGCTGCTCCATCTTCTGCCTTGCGTGCATGTGTTTCTTAAAACTTTAGCGCATATTTGGCAATTCTGATCGGAAACAGCCCCCAATACGGG
>NZ_JATABG010000484.1:0-2139 GCF_036533755.1 Vibrio sp. M260118
CTCTATCGCTTAAATCAAATGCCGAAATCGAAGAGATGTTTAAAGATATCGACCTTCCGGTTCGCTAGCATCTCGAAGCACTTCCCTCTAAAATGCGCGTTTAGGGGGAAGTCATGTCACATCAATTCCAATCACTCGATTCATTTCTGGTTGAAACCCAAGCCTATTGGCGTTTTGAACCCTTCTTTGTGTCAGCACAGCCGATCATGCCTTGGGTTAAAGCGAACCCCGCGCTCAGTCAGTGGCTAGAACAACTTTCCCCACAGCAGATTTCAGCTTACAAACAAGATACAGATGCACTGGTAGCAGAGATGTCAGTGTATTTGCCGTGCATTGAAAGAATTGAATCTTGGACGACATTACCAACGATAGCCAATAAGGGGCTGACTCTTTCTAGAGGGGTAGACAATGGCGTTCCGGGAAGAAAACTAGAGCAGATCTTGTCGATGGGGGAGGCTGCTATTAGCGATCATTATGGCAGTGAATGGTTAGAGTGGTGTTCGGGTAAAGGTTTCTTGGGGCGGGTACTTGCCAGCCAGACTGCACAAAAAGTGACGAGCTTTGAATATCAACAAATGTTGTGTGAGTCGGGGCAGCAAGAAGCGAACAAGCAAGGTTTACCGATGCAGTTTGTTCAGGGAGACGCTCTTAAACCACAGGCTGTGGAGGCTCTAAACCCGCGACAGCATGCCGTGGCGCTTCATGCTTGCGGTGATTTGCATGCTGCTCTGATTGACCTTGCTACTGAGAAACAACTGCCTGCGATTACCCTATCCCCGTGTTGCTACCACCTTGTGGAGGGTGATAGCTATCGGGCTCTGTCTAGTTTAGGAAAAGCATCGGCTCTTAATCTCACTCGTCATGAGTTACGAATTCCTTTGCAGGAAACCGTAACAGGGGGAGAGCGTGTAAAGCGCCATCGGATGGAGGAGATGAGCTTTCGTCTTGGTTTTGACTTGTTGATGCGTGAGGTGACGAAAAAGGATGAGTATGTACCGGTGCCGAGCATTAAGAAGTCACTGCTCGCTGATGGCTTTGAGGCATTCTGCCGTTGGGCGAGTGGCCAAAAGGGCTTTGCACTACCTGAGCTAGATTTTGAGTATTACTTGAGTCTGGGTTTGGCGAGGTACTGGAATATGGAGCGGATAAGCTTAGTTCAGCAGCCGTTTCGTCGGGCTTTGGAGCTATGGCTAGTGCTTGATAAAGCGAACTACATGTGTGAGCAGGGCTACAATGTAACGGTATCTCAGTTTTGTTCCAGAGAGACGACACCACGCAACCTATTGATTCACGCAGTGAAACAGTGAACAACAAGTGTAGTCTGTTTAATGTTGGATAATTGTTAAAAGATGCTTTTCTTTTCCACTGCATGTTGGTATTAATATTGGTGTGTACAGATTTTGTGCAACATAAAAAACTAGGGGAACAAACCCCATATAAAACCTCACACAACATTATTGCTTATACCAAGTTCTATTCAATTACTCAGGACGCTACCGCTTCGATGTAAGGACAGCAAAGAAGTAGGCAGTGGTATGACGTTTCTATTTGAAGTGACATATTCCTGTTTGTTAGGCCGAGAAATGGTTTAAACGCTCTGAGTATTCAACACTTGGTATTCCATCAAGGAGTTAAGATGAAAGCAACAAAAGTCATTGCGACCGCCGTTCTCGCAGGTGTTACATTACTCTCTTCCGCTAGTATCATGGCAAAAACAGCACGAGTAGCTGTTTCTCAAATCGTAGAACATCCGGCACTGGATGCGACACGCCAAGGTCTTATTGATGGTCTAAAAGCCAAAGGTTATGAGCAAGGCAAAAATCTAGAGTTTGATTACAAAACGGCTCAGGGTAACCCAGCTATTGCAGTACAAATTGCACGTCAGTATGTGGGTGAAAAGCCTGATGTGTTGGTCGGTATCGCCACACCGACAGCACAGGCACTCGTTTCTGCAACTCGTTCTATCCCGGTTGTTTTTACCGCTGTAACCGATCCTGTCGGGGCAAAACTGGTTAAACAACTTGAGCAACCAGGCAAAAACGTAACTGGCTTATCGGATCTATCTCCTGTTAGTCAGCACGTTGAACTGATCAAAGAGATTTTGCCAGAGACTAAATCGATTGGTGTGGTGTTTAATCC